>CAZRXE010001006.1:0-4409 GCA_964603695.1 uncultured Heliomicrobium sp. | reverse complement strand
CCGTTTTTAAGATCAATGCCGAAACGAATAGGTTTCGGGGTTGGAAAAAACCATCGTTGTAGTAATATTCGCGGCGTTGCCCTACTGATTCTTTAACTCTTCCTATTCCTCATCACATCTACTCGACCCCCAAGCCCCGGCATACGGTTTCCGCGCTTATTCGTTTACGCCGGATCCCTAAATCGTGCGCCGCAAACTTCCGCGCACAACCGAAATTCCCCTATAGTGATTTTTCATTGCTTTCGGGCAACCATACCTGGAATTACCCACATTACTGGAGGACAAATACGTCATGCGTCTCAAAACCGTAGTCTTGAGCTTCTGCCTGCTAATAACTCTTTTCGTTTTCGCATTGGCTCAATCGAAATCACTTTACGAACGCCTGGGCGGCAAAGAGGCAATCTCTGCCGTGGTTGAGGACTTCGCCAACAATGCGCTGGCCGACGACCGCATCAACAAGAAATTCTCCAAAACCGACGCTCCGCGCCTGCTCGCCAATCTAAAGGATTTTGTCTGCTTTGCCACAGGCGGCCCCTGCAAATACACCGGCTTGAGCATGAAGGAATCCCACAAAAACATGAGCACGACGGCGGGCGAATTCACCGCGCTGGTCGAAGATTTGGTCAAATCGCTGGACAAGTTCAAAGTTCCTGAAAAGGAAAAGAAAGAACTGCTTGGCGCATTGGCCGGGTTGCGGGGCGACATTGTCGAAAGCGAATCAACAGCGACCGGCACGCCGCTGCCCGCCGCTTTCAAACCCGCACCGCCATTGGGCGAATCCGGCGCGCCATCTCCGACTTCCAGCACGCCCAAATCCGGCACGCTGGCCAAATCCGGCACGCTGTATGACCGCCTGGGCGGAATGCCTGCCATTTCGGCAGTGGTTGACGATTTCGCCGCCAATGTGCTGGCCGACTCTCGCATCAACAAGAAATTCGCTCGCAGCGACGCAACGCGCTTGGTCACTAACCTCAAGGATTTCGTATGCAGCGCCACGGGCGGCCCGTGTCAATACAAAGGGCTGAGCATGAAGGAATCGCACAAACACATGCGCGTGACGGGCGGCGAATTCAACGCACTGGTCGAAGACCTGGTCAAGTCCCTGGACAAATTCAAGGTCGGCGAACGAGAAAAGCAAGACCTGCTCGGCGCATTGGCCGGTCTGAAAGGCGACATCGTCAAAGCCAAATACGACACATCCGAAACCGGCACCGAACTGCCCAAGAGCTTCAAACCCGCGCCGCCATTGGGCAGCACAAAAGACTCAAAGGGAAAGAAGAAAAAATAAGTGACTGATTTTTGACCTCGGACTTTCACCGCCGAAACGCTGCTGAATCACCGTTCCGCATCCTCTCGGCGGTGAAAGTCTCAGTGTTGTTTCCGCATTCCCGCCAGCGAGAACAAGCGAATTCAGTCCAAATTCGGGAAGAGCGGCTCCCGAAATCGGACAGCCCGCCTGCAATCAACCTTTCGACCGCGATGCAAATGCAACGAATCCGTCAGTTCCGGCGGCAGCTCGGTGGCATAGATTTTGAATTGCCTGTGAGGACGCCAATCCGGCGCGAAATCAAACCCAAGACAAAGAAACCAGCGGAGACTACCAAATGTCGCTTCGACAAGACCTGCGCCACGGTGCGCGAATGCTATTGAAAAAACCGGGCTTCACTTCGATTGCCATTTTGACGCTGGCGCTGGGCATCGGTGCCTGCTCAATGATTTTCAGCGTGGTGGACGCTTTGCTGTTGCGTTCGCTTCCCTTTCCCGAAGCGGACAGGCTGGTGCAATTGCGCGAAGTCGGCGCAAAGAGCGGAACCATGTTCGTGGCAGAGTCGAATTTCGAGGATGTGCGCGCACAAAGCCGTAGCTTTTCGGCACTGGCGCTGGCGGCGGGCAGTTTTCCGCTGGTGGTGACAGGTGGCAGCGAACCGGTGCGCGAGCGCGTGGCCATCGTTTCCGGACAATTCTTTGATGCCCTAGGTGTACAGCCGATGATCGGACGCGCCTTCGTGCCGGAAGAAGAAAAATTTGGCGGGCCGGTGGCGGTGGTGGTCAGTCACCGTTACTGGCAAACAATGCTGGGCGCACGCGCAGACTTCGGCAACGTGAAACTGAACGTGGACGGCGTCAGTTGCAATGTCGTCGGCGTCATGCCGCCGAGCTTCAATTATCCGCTGGAAGCTGAAGTCTGGATGACGCGCAATACCGAACCACCCAACACTTCGCGCACCGCCCATAACTGGCCGGTCATTGGGAGGCTGCGTCCGGGCGTGACGATTGAACAGGCGCGCGCCGAGGTCAGTTTGATCGGCCGGCAATTGCGCCAAACCTTCGGCGAAAAAACGGACGCCACGGATTTCACCTTATTTCCGCTGCAACAGTTTCTGACGCGCAACGTCCGCGAAGGCTTGCTGTTGCTGCTGGGCGCGGTTGGACTGTTGCTGCTGGTGGCTTGCGCCAACGTATCGAATTTGTTGCTGGCGCAATTCACCGCGCGCCAACGCGAATTCACAGTCCGCGCGGCGCTGGGCGCTTCGCGTTGGCGATTGGTGCGGCAACTGATTTCGGAAAACTTGTTGGTGACGCTGCCTGCTGCGTTGCTCGGCGTGTTGCTGGCCAGTTTCGGCGTGGAGTTCCTGCTATTGCTCGACAATCAAACGCTGCCGCAAGTGAATGCCGTCGCCGTGGACAAGCGCGTGACGCTGTTTGCCGGCGCGTTAGCGGTTTTGATTGCGGTCTTGCTTGGATCGCTTCCGGCTTTCAAGTTCAGAAAACAAAATTTGCCGAACGGATTGAAAGACGGGCGCGGACAATCCGCCGATGCCGGCAGTCAAAGGCTGCGCGGCGCTCTGGTGGTCACGCAAATCGGGTTGACGCTGGTGCTGCTGATCGGCGCGGGATTGTTGGGGCGAAGCTTCATCAAGCTGCTGCGCACTGATCCGGGCTTCAAGACGGAGAATGCTTTGGCCATGACCTTGTCGCTGCCTTCCACCATCACGCCGCAAGAAGACGAACAGTTGCGGCAGTTTTACAACCGGTTGCTGGAACGCATAAGCCAATTGCCGGGCGTGGTCGCGACCGGCGGCATCAACGCCTTGCCGCTGGCGGATCGCGGCGCGAACGGGCGCTTTTTGATTGACGATAATCCGGCGCTGCGCGGCGAAGCCGATTACCGCGTGGCCAGCGGCGGGTATTTTCCGGCACTTGGCATGCGACTTTTGCAAGGCCGCCTGTTCGACCGGACTGATACGGTCAATTCACCGCACGTTGCCGTCATCAGCCAGTCGCTGGCCGCAAAGTATTGGCCAAAGGGCGACGCCATCGGTCAGCGGATTCAATTCGGCAATATGGACACGGACAAACGCTTACTGCACGTAGTTGGCATCGTCAGCGACTTGCGCGACGCCGGCCTCGACACCGAAGCCGGGCCGACGGTTTACGCCTATTCCTTGCAACGCCCCCAATGGTGGCAGGTGTCGCGCCTGTCCATCGTCGTGCGTTCGCAGGCCGATCCGCAAACACTGATTCCGCCAATGCGCGAAGCCGTCGCCGCGCTGCGTTCGGACGTACCGCTACGATTCCGCACTATGGAGCGAGTTTTTTCCTCTTCGCTCGCTCAGCGGCGTTTCAGTTTGGTACTTTACGGCGTGTTTGCTGCAGTTGCGCTGGTCATCGCGGCGATTGGCATTTATGGCGTCATCTCTTACGGCGTCGCCCAGCGCATACAAGAACTCGGCATCCGCCTGGCGTTGGGCGCACAAAACCGCGACGTGCTGCGGCTGGTCGTCGGACAAGGCATGAAACTGGCATTAATCGGCGTGGCGACCGGCGTGACGGGCGCACTGGCGCTGACCGGCTTCATCAAGAGCATGCTTTACGGAATCAGCGCGACCGATCCGCTGACTTTCGTTTTGATTGCGTCGCTTTTTCTGGCCATCGCTTTGCTGGCCTGCTGGATTCCGGCGCGGCGTGCAACCAAAGTAGATCCGATGGTTGCGCTAAAGTGCGAGTAACGTAGGCAAATGGCCTGCCGGAATCCTTGCAAGGGTTCCGGCAGGCCATTTGTCTTGATTTCCGCAAGTGCGGGTTACTTGGAAATTTTCAGCGGAAGTTTGACTAGCAAAGGTTTGCCGGGTTTGGCCGCCACGCGGAAAAGCGTTTGCGGCAGCGGATCGGCCTGGGTCAGACGGCCTTTTTTATTGGCACCGGCAACTTGTTCCGAACGGGTATACGCCTGGCCCGCGCCGCCTTCCAGTTCCAACTGCTCAACTTGGGTTCCCCACAGTTTTTCCCATTTTTCAACATCGACGTTGGCAAGTTGAACCGGGCTGTAATTGCCCTGATCGTCGCGTACTGCTTTGGGCAAGCCAGTCAAAGGGGTGGGCGAAACCAGCACGGTCAGGACTTCGGCC
>CAZRXE010001005.1:0-1913 GCA_964603695.1 uncultured Heliomicrobium sp. | reverse complement strand
CAATCGTCTTGTCCTGCCCATTTCAGAATTGACCGGGAGCATCTGGATTCTGGAGAACGTTGATCGTTAGCGTCTCCTGGCACCCAACACGCCCTGTTGAAAGGCTTCAACGCTCTGCGCCTTTGGCGAAACTTCGCTAGGTAACCAATAAAGAGAATATTGCGCCCTCGGTTGCGAATTGGCTGTGGCTCGTGTCGCAAACATTAGTCTGGCGTGGACAAGACGTTTGCCGGCGAGTGTCGTGATGGCAATACCGGGGTGATAATAAAGTCGTTCTGGTAATTGTAATTCGCGGCGAATCTGATTAATGAATGCATCGCATTCGCCGATTTGATCCGTCTCCTCAATCCGTGGGTCTTGCAGCTTCAACACTCCGTGTGTCAATTCGTGCAACAGCGATATGCCAATGTCGAAAGCGGCCTTGGCTTCGCGTGCGCCGGACAGGTGATTGAAATCGGCGAAATCCAGGCGCAATTGGTAAATGCTTGTCCGCTTGCCAACGGCATCAATCCGGTCATTGCTGGCCTGAAGTTCTGCGAAGGCTATTTCCAGGGAACGCTCGCAGCTTTCCAATTCAAAAAAGTCCACGCTGTCCACAGCCTTTATCAACAACGCTTGAGCCTTAGCTGAGCCGCCCGCAATGTTCTGGCGATTGCCGAGCGTCAGTACGCCATTTTGATTGAAGCTCAATTCCACGAAGCCGGACTTTTGCCGTAAGCTCTCCTGAATTATCTGAAGTTGCTTGTCATTCAGGCGGCGAAAACCGGAACTATTGCGCACACCAGTGGCGAACTGATTTGGCTGTTGCGCAGCGGTGATGACGGTGAGGGTCGTGACCAAAACGACGGTGAGCGCGATCTGTTTGAACATGGCATCTCCTCTTGCCGACCAGTCGCTCACCCTTTCCCCAGACGCACTTCAGGCGGACACACTTCGGCCTGAAGGCCTTGCAATGAGGCCCGGCGATGGCACTTGCGGCGTTGGATGTGGAAATCGAGAAGGCGGCTTCGGAGAGCGCTCGGCCAGCGTTGGTCGAGGTTTCGTTTACATCCTCTCACCGTCTTCACCCGCTGATGCGACGTTTTTCCAGGGGAGCTATCACGAGGCGCGATTTTTTTTCAACGGATCGGGATTACTGCAGGCAAAGGTATAATTGGCGGCGTCGGCGGTAAAACTTCAGCGATTCGGGGAACAAGTATGGAGTCAGATTCAGAAACGAATGTCAGCGAACTGCTCAATGTCTGGGGGACAGGTGACCAGGCGGCGCTCGAAAAGTTGATGCCGCTGGTTTATGACGAACTGCGCCGCATTGCCCATCGTCATTTGGGACGGGAGCGTGCGGGGCATACGCTGCAAACCAGCGCGTTGGTCAACGAGGCCTATTTGAAACTGGTCAAAGAACGGGAGATGCACTGGCAGAACCGCGCGCATTTCTTCGCCATTGCGGCGCGCCTGATGCGGTTGATCCTGGTGGATTACGCGCGGGGACGTAACCGTGTAAGGCGTGGCGGAGGAGCGCTACAAGTTTCGCTGGACGAGGCGATGGCCGTTTCTGATGAGCAGATGGCGGATGTCTTGGCGATGAACGAAGCGCTCGATCGTTTGGCGACCTTCGACGAGCGCAAGAGTCGCGTGGTCGAATTACGTTACTTCAGCGGTCTGAGCGTCGAGGAAACGGCGGAGGTTTTGCAAATCTCCGCCGTGACGGTGATGCGTGAGTGGCGCTTGGCCAAAGCCTGGCTGCGCAAGGAACTGAACGGAGAAGGAAGCGATGAATCCTGAACGCTGGCGACAAATTGACGAGGTATTTCAAGCGGCGCTTGAATGCCCGGCTGTGGAGCGTATCGCCTTCATTAGCCAAGCTTGCGGCGATGACGCTTCATTGCGCCGTGAAGTCGAAGCCTTGCTTGCGG
>CAZRXE010001004.1:0-4836 GCA_964603695.1 uncultured Heliomicrobium sp. | reverse complement strand
GGCGTTGGCCAGCGCCACGGAGCGGTGTTTGCCGCCCGTGCAGCCAATGCTGACGGTGACATAGCTCTTGCCTTCGCGCTGATACATCGGCATCAGATAATCCAGCAGGTCGGTGAACCGTTTGGTGGTTTCGCGGGCTTCCGCGCTTTTTTCCAGGTACTCGATGACGGGTTGATCGTTGCCTGTCATTTCTCGCAGTTCCGGCACGAAATACGGGTTCGGCAAAAAACGCACGTCGAAGAGCAAGTCCGCATCCAGCGGCACGCCGTATTTGAACCCAAAACTGACCACGGTGATTTCAGTTTGCTTGTCCGTACTTTCCGGCGCGAAACGATTTTTCAGCCAGGCTCGCAGGGTGTGTACGTTGTGTTCGGACGTATCCACCACGACATCGGCCAGCGCGCGGATGGGTTCGAGTTTCTTGCGCTCTTCGGTGATGGATTCGAGCACGCGGCCATCACCCAGTGGATGCGGGCGGCGCGTTTCGCTGTAACGGCGCTGCAAGACGGCGTCGCCGGCTTCCATAAACAGCACGGTCGTTTCTAAATCGCCCTGGGCGCGGAGTTGCGCGTAAATTTGCGGAAAGCCGCTCAGGAATTCGCCTTCGCGAATGTTGACGCCGAGCGCGGCGCGCGTCACACCGAAATCCTTGCGCTCGAACAAATGAACGAAACTGGGAATTAACTGTACCGGCAGATTGTCCACGCAAAAATAGCCCAGGTCTTCAAAGACATTCATCGCCGAGGACATCCCGGAACCGCTTAAACCTGTGATGATGAGGAGTTGGGGAATCATTGCAATTTTCCATTTTCCATCTGTGATTTCCCATTTGTCATTGGTGATGGATCATCCGCTTGCGCTAAAACCAATTACAAATGACAAATGGAAAATCGTAAATGGAAAATGCTTAGGGTTCGATCAACCCGTAATTTCCATCCTTGCGTTTGTAAAGAACCCCGATGCGGTCGGTCTCGGCGTCGCGGAAGACCAGGAATTGATCCGTGGTCTCCTGGACGCGCAAGACGGCCTCTTCAGGAGTCATGGGTTTGACGGCGTAGCGGCGCGAACGAATGATGCGCGGCGCTTCTTTTTCCGGTTCGACCGGCGGCACGGGACTGGGCGCGACGGCGCTGACTGGCGGGGCATGATGCGCGCGATCAATGATCTTGCCTTTTACTCTCACGACTTGCTTGTGCAGTTTATCAATCGCCTGCAAGGCAGAAGTGTACATATCCGTGGTGCTGGCTTTGCTGGTCAATGAATGATCTTGCCAATGAACAACGATTTCGGCCTCATGCCGATGATGTTTTCCGACGCTCAGAATGACGTGCGCGCGAGTTGCACCGTTCAACACGGTGTTTATTTTTTTGAAGTGTTCGTTAATGTGTTTTTTGATGGCCGGGGAGACGGTGAAGTTACGTCCCGTATATTCAATTTTCATCCCGGTTCTCCTTTAATTAAGCCCGGCGAAAAAAGCTGCCGGGCGAGACTTGGATTTTGTTCCTTCCGAGAAGGGTGGGAGCCGAAATTGCAGATTTTTGATTTTTGATTGCGGATTGCTTCAATTTTCAATCTCCACTCCGCAATCAAAAATCCGCAATCCGCAATCACACGACTTGCCGCCGTTCGCGCGAACCGGCGATTTTCATCTGGTCGCGGTACTTGGCAACGGTGCGGCGCGAAAGTTTCTGACCTTCTTTCGCCAAAATGGCGGCGATTTGATCGTCGGTCATCGGTTCGCGCGGGTCTTCGGCCTCGATCATCTTTTTAATTTTGAGTTTGATGATGCGGGTCGAAACTTCTTCGCCGTCGTCATTGGTCATGCCTTCGGTGAAGAAGCGGCGGAGTTCGATAACGCCTTGCGGGGTGTGGGCGTATTTGCCGTTGACGACGCGGGATACGGTGGACAGGTGCATGCCGATGTCTTCGGAAATGTCCTTCAACATCATCGGCTTGATGTATTCAACGCCTTTGTCCAGAAAGTCCCGCTGGCGTTCGACGATGCGTTCACAGACTTTGTAAATGGTCTGTTTACGATGTTCGATGTTTTTTAGCAGATCCACCGCCGAACGGAAACGATCTTTGATGTAATCGCGCGTTTCTTTCGAGGTTTCCTTGTTTTCCATCATTTGCCGGTACTGGCGATTGATGCGCAGTTGCGGCAGGCCGTCGTCGTTAAAGCGAATAATGTAATCGTCGTCGAATTTTTCAATATAAACTTCCGGCTCGATGTAATGCGTCGAAGGCGGCGCATATTTGCGTCCCGGCTTCGGTTCCAATTGCCGGATCAGTTTCATTTCCTCGGAAACCTGCTCGACGGTCGCGCCAAGTTCGCGGGCCACTTCAGGCCATTTGTGGTGTTGCAGCTTGTGGAAGCACTCGCGAATCATTCTGGCCGCCAGCCGGTTGCCGTAACCGTAATAGTTAAGTTGCAGCAACAAACACTCCTGCAAATTGCGCGCGGCGACGCCGGTCGGGTCAAGTTGCTGGACGATTTCGAGCGCCTTTTCCATCGTTTCCATCGGCCAACCGCCCAACAGAGTGATCTCTTCCAGCGGAGAATCCAGAAATCCGTCGTCGGTCAGATTGCCGATGATGGCTTCGGCGGCCTGCTGCACTTCAGGCGAAGTGAGCGTTAAACGCAATTGCCAGTTCAGGTATTCGGAAAGATTGGTTTCAGAGGAAAGAAACTGTTCAAAGGAAGGTTTGTCTTCGCCGCCGGTTTCGGTTTCGCGCGTTTTGTAACCGGGGTCGAGGTACTCTTCAAAAGTCTGCCCGAAATCAATTTCCTGAAACGAATCGCGCTCGCCCATTTCCGGTTCGCGCACTTCGCCAGCTTCAAACTCGCGCGTTTCGCCGGGCGCTTGCGTGAAATCCGCGCCTTCGCCAGCGGAGTTTGCGCCGTAATCGCCCGATTCAGGAAACGATTCGGTTTGTGTGAACGATGTATTGCCTGCATCAAAAGAATCAAAACTGCTGAGCGGATTTTCCGGAACGTCCGCCGCGCCGTTCAGTTGCGCCGCCGGCACTTCGGTGTAATCGGCATTCGCCACATCCGCCGGGATGCTGACCTCTTCCGGGGCCAATTCTTCAAGCACGGGATTTTCAACAAGCTGTTGCGTGACCAGGTCGCTCAATTCCAGTTTGGTCATCTGCAACATCTCAATGCGTTGGCGCAGTTGCGGCGTCAACACCAGACGCTGAGACAGTTGGGCACTTAATGTAGGTTTGAAGGACATAACTTCATTTGAAGGTGTTAGGTAACAGGTGACAGGTCACAGGCAGTAAAGAACAATCACTTGCTCAACATTCGTCATTCACAACCTACAAACTACAACCTGCAACCTACAACCTATTCACAATCTAAATTTTTCTCCCAGATAAACTCGCCTGACTTCGGGGTCATCGGTCAAATCGCGCGGCGTGCCAGAGCGGAACAGCTTGCCTTCACTGATGATGTAAGCCCGGTCGGTGATTTCCAGTGCTTCGCGGACATTGTGATCCGTAATCAAAATGCCGATGCCGCGCGAACGCAGCCGCGCGATGATCTGCTGAATATCGTCTATTGCAATCGGGTCAATTCCCGCAAAAGGTTCGTCGAGCAAAATAAATTTGGGTTCTAGCGTCAACATGCGGGCGATTTCAGTGCGCCGCCGTTCGCCGCCGGAAAGCGCATAGCCTTTGTTGCGGCGGACGTGGCTCAGGTGAAATTCTTCAATCAATACATCCAAACGCTCTTGCCGTTCACTGCGCGAAAGTTTGAGCGTTTCCAGAATCGCCATGATGTTTTGCTCGACGGTCAGTTTGCGGAAAACGGACGCTTCCTGGGGCAGGTAACTGATGCCGAGCCGGGCGCGTTTGAAAAGGGGCAGTTTGGTGATGTCGCGTTCACCGAACCAGACGCGGCCCGCGTCCGGCTCTTCCAATCCGACCACCATATAAAACGTCGTGGTTTTTCCCGCGCCGTTCGGTCCCAGCAAGCCCACGATTTCGCCGGGATGAACAATGATCGAAACATCATTAACGACCGTGCGGCGGTGGTAAGACTTTTTCAAAGACTCTGCGCGTAAAGCTCCCGCGCCGGAATCGGCAGTATCTTGATAAGCCGGTTGTCTACGGTCGTCAACCGCGTCGCTTATCATTCCGCCCTCACTCCCAGATGCATCGGAAACTTCCTCATTGTGAACTACTCGATTGAAACTTCGCTGGATGTCGTGTTGGTTTTCCGCCTGGTTTCCGGGTGAAGAATCGGCTGGCGGTGACCGGCAGCATCAGGGTTTCGGGTTAATTTCGGATTCGATGCGTAGTCTTGACCCGCCTTTTATCGCTGCTGTCATTAACGGCCTCGATCCTAGCATCGCGTAAATGCAGAGTCAATTTTGCGCTTTTCGTCACTGCTTCACGCTCTTTATCTTCAACCATGGCCAGATTTCCAGTCAGCACGGCCAAGTCCGAAGCCGCCGTGTAAACCACTTGATCGCCCGTGGCGCGGCGAAACGGCTGCGTCAACACGACATTGTTTGAAGCCGTCATCTGCACCAATTTGTGATCGGCATCCATCAATGCGTCGGCCACGGCGGCATCAATTTGATCGGTTCCTTGTTTGACCTTGACGTTGCCTTCGTAGTGCGCCGTGCGGTTGGCATCGCTGTAAACGATTTTGTCGGAAGTCGTAAACACCGGCACGGTTTCCTTGCGGCCTTTTTCCACTTCGCGCTCGAATTCGTAAAACGCCGATTGCGCATTGCCCCAGGCAGTCATTACACGTTCGCCGTTGTCCAATTCCATGTTGTCCGCGCGAA
This sequence comes from uncultured Heliomicrobium sp., assembly GCA_964603695.1. Lineage (GTDB taxonomy): Bacteria > Acidobacteriota > Blastocatellia > RBC074 > RBC074 > RBC074. The sequence continues at coordinate 34 of CAZRXE010001004.1, read as the reverse complement.
TAAAGTCATTGTCCTGCCAGGCGCGCACGTTGCC
>CAZRXE010001003.1:0-4395 GCA_964603695.1 uncultured Heliomicrobium sp. | reverse complement strand
GGCCGAAAAGCCGTCAATGTTGCCGCCGTGCTGCACGCGGCGGCGTCCGCGATAGTTGTCCGCGAACCAGCCCATGCCGTATTCGCCGCCGGTAATTTCCGGTTCGGGATTGGTTGCGCCCGTGACCATGTGCGCCGCGTGCATGTCGGCGACGGTCGAAGCTTCGGCGATTTTCTTGTCGCCGTATTTGCCGCCGTTCAGATGCACGGTCACCCAGCGCGCCATTTCGTTGACGCTGGAATTGATCGAACCCGCCGGCCCGATGTTGGTGATGGGGCGAAACGGAATCTTTTCAACCTTGCCGTCGCGGCGGGCATAAGGCTGCGCGAAGTCCGCGTCTTTTTGCGAGTCGGCGACGGAAAAATTGCTGCGCTTCATTCCCAGCGGATCGAAAACGCGCGCACGCACGGCGTCTTCCCAGGTTTTGCCGGTCAGAACTTCGGTCAGGTAACCGGCGGTCAGATACATCAAATTGTTGTATTGCCATTTTTGGCGCAAGTCGGCGCTCGGTTCCAGATAAGCGAGTTTGCGGACAAAGGCTTCGCGCGTGGATTCAAAGTTGTTGTACCAAACCAGATCATGACGCGGCAGCCCCGAACGATGCGTGACCGTATCGCGCACGCTCAGATGTTCCGTCATCGAAGGATCATAAAGCTTGAACCACGGAATGTAATTGCGCAGCGGCTTGTCCCATTCGACCTTGCCTTCATCCACCAATGTGCCAAGCACGAAAGTCGTGAACGCCTTTGACGACGAACCGATGGCGAACAGCGTGTCCGCCGTTACCGGTAGCTGTTTTTCCACGTCGCGATGGCCGAAGCCTTTGGCGTAAATGACCTGTTTGCCTTTGACGATGGCGATGGCCATGCCGGGCACGTCCAGCTTTTTCATTGCGTCGTTGACCACATCGTCAAATCCTGCGAGAGCGTCTTTGGCCGCCGCTGTCGGATCGGCTTTGCGTTCCAGATTGCAGGGCAGATTCGCTCCGCCTTGCGAAAAGGTGCCTTCGATTTTTTGTTTGTCGTCTGAAAGTTTGCCTTTGAATTTAGGGTCGCCGGGCGGACCCGGAATGGCGAACGTGACTTCGCCGCCCGTGAAGCCGACATCCGAAAGCGGCAAATCTTTCGCGCCTTGCTGTGGAATGGTGATGGTGGCGGAAAGCCTGCCGTCAGCGGCGGCGGTAAAATCCACGCTGATTTTCAGTTCATTGCCGGGCAATTTGATCGCGCCTTCCCAATGGCCGACCACGAAATTTTGTTGTGGCGCTGCCGGTGCAAATGCGAAGCAGAGCAAGATGAACAGAAAAGCGGAGGCGAAACGTCGTAATGGGAGAGACAGGGTTGATCGCATACGGTTCCTTTTCTTGATCGGAAATGGGCGGGACGCCAGACCTTACGGCGGAGCGCCCGTTGTTGCGGCGTGGCGTTTCTATCTGCAAGCCGCGCCAATTAGTCAATTGGTGGTGATGCGCAATGATGTGCGCTTCGCTTTTTTCCGTCAATGTTGGGCAAGTTTCATTTCCCGGATAACAGTTCGCTGCTTCTTTTCCATTTGTGATGTGAAATTTGAAATTGGTCATTGACCAATCAGTTCAGGCATTTATCGGCAATCAATGACGAATGAAAAATTCCAATTGAGAGATGAAAAATGAAAAAGACTATTTTCTACTTTTCAGAACTTATGAAACTTGTACATTTCCGCGGGGGAATTGATGCGGTTTTTCAAGGAATTCCTGACCAGGTAGAAAGCCGCCGTTGCCGGATGGTAATGTGTGTGGGATCGAGAATGAGACAATCGCACCCGAAAATTTGGAAAAGGAAATATGAAAGGCAATTAGCCTGAATCCGCCGACAAGGCGAAGCCGCAAGGCAACACGGATCGGAACATACCGAACAGCCCGGACGTGAAAGCAGAAGAGTGGAGCGCGGAGGACGTCGCCGAGCAGGCGGCTTACAAGGATGGCGCGGAAGTGAAGGAAGAAATCAAACAAGGACGAAAAACGCAAAAACGACGGCGCTAAACGGTTTCGTCGGTTTTCACCACAAAACATGCCGGAATCAATTTATGAAAGTTTGGGCGGCGAACAAACGCTGCGAGCGTTGGTGGACTGCTTTTACGATCTGATGGATACAGCGTCGGAAGCCGCCGGCATCCGCGCGCTGCATCCTGAAGACCTGACCGAATCGCGCAACAAACTGTTTTGGTTTTTATCGGGCTGGTCGGGCGGGCCGCCGATGTATATCGAACGCTTCGGCCATCCGCGATTGCGCGCGCGGCATTTGCCGTTCGCGATTGGCGAAGCCGAGCGCGATCAATGGATGTGGTGCATGAACCGCGCGTTGGAAGAAATGCTGCCCGAAGGTTTGTTGCGCATTCAACTTTCCCAGGCCTTTGCGCAAATTGCGGACTTTATGCGCAACCGCCCGGGTTGATCGAAAACGGCAAGGAAAGCTCCGTCAGCCGTTCGAGGAAGTGGCGTTGATGCAACCCTCTGAAAAACGCCACGCTTGATTGTCCAAAAGAAAAGTGAGGAATCAGCCGATGAAATCTCAAACCTCTGAAAACTCCAATTCGCGTTTGCTGCTGTTGATCGCGCTGGTCGCGATTTTGCTGCCGGTGGCTGTTTGGTCCAGCGTCAGCGGACAGCGCCGCAGACCTATCGCCGCGCAAGTGCGCGCCACCAATCAAGGAGAAGGCATGCAATTCCGATTGAGCGAAGGCACGGAAGCCAATGAACGCCAACAGTCGCTGCCCGCGCCGTCCGCCGCGCCGCTTTCCGACGAAGCTGTGAACAATCTGCTCAAACGTCTGCCGCCGATCAAAGCCGAAGCCGACGATCAAAAGGATTTCGCGTTGCGCGACCGTTCGCTGCCGCCGCCCAAAACCGGCCAAACCATCAGCGGCACGTTTCCTCCGCCGGACAACGCCACGCCACCGGAACAAGCTGCTTCCGGCCCGCTGGAAGTCTTGCGCTTTGCGCCCGAAGGCGAAATCGCGATTGCACCGCATCTGACCGTGACCTTTTCGCAGCCGATGGTCGCCGTCACTTCCAACACGGATGCCGCCGCAAACGTGCCCGTGAAATTGACGCCGGAACCCAAAGGCAAATGGCGCTGGCTGGGCACAAAGACATTGATCTTTGAGCCCGAAGGCCGTTTTCCGATGGCGACCAATTACACGGCGGAAATTCCCGCCGGAACGAAATCCGCAACCGGCAATGCACTCGGCGCGGCCAAACGTTGGACGTTCGCCACGCCGCCTGTGCAGATGAAATCCAGCTTTCCGAACGATGGCCCGCATGGACGCAATCCGGTGTTCTTTATCGAATTCGATCAACGCATTGACCAAGCGGCGATGCTGAAATCCATTCGCCTGACTGGTAACGGCAACACCTGGAAATTGCGATTGGCGACCAGTCAGGAAATCGAAAACGACGACAACGCCCATCGCCTCGTGAAATCCGCCGAAAAAGATCGCTGGCTGGCTTTCGTGGCCGAACCGCCGATTGGCGCGCCGCCCGATCAGCCTTTGCCAGCGGCAACGACCTTCACAGTGCAAATCCTGGCCGGCGCGCCTTCCGCCGAAGGCCCGCGCACCACCGCCGCCGCGCAAAAATTCACGTTCAGAACTTATGACGCTTTGAAACTGACTGCGGCACGTTGCGGTTATGGCGACGGTTGCCGTCCGTTCACGCCGTTCAATCTGGAATTCAACAATCCGCTCGACGCCAAAGCTTTCCAACCTTCGCAAGTCAAAGTCTCGCCCGCCATCGAAGGCATGAAAGTCGCCGTCTATTACAACGGCATCAGCATCACCGGTGCGACCAAAGGCCGCACGACTTATACCGTGACGGTGGACGGCGGTTTGCGCGATATGTTTGGGCAAACGCTGGGCAGTAACGAACAGCGCACGTTCAACGTCGGTTCGGCCTATCCGTTTTTGTCCGCGAGCGGCAACGGCTTTGTCGTGCTCGATCCGAACGGGCCGCCGCGTTTTTCGGTATTCAGCGTCAATCAGCCCAGCGTCAAAGTGCGGCTTTACGCCGTTGGGCCGGAACATTGGACGAATTACTTTCGCTATCTGAATCACGACCGGCGGCAGCCCATCGCGCCGCCCGGACGTTTGGTCAAATCCGACACCGTCACCATCAACGGCCAGCCGGACGAAATCACTGAAACGGCGATTGATGTTAGCCCGGCTTTGAAAAACGGCTTTGGCCACGCGGTGCTGATTGTCGAACCGACGGTCAAACGCGGCGACTGGGAGCAGGGAATCACGCTCTGGCTGCAAGCAACGCAAATCGGTCTGGACGCTTTTGCCGATTACACAGACTTGGTCGGTTGGGCGACTTCGCTCAAAGACGGCAAGCCTCTCGACGGCGTGAGCTTGAATTTG
>CAZRXE010001002.1:0-5418 GCA_964603695.1 uncultured Heliomicrobium sp. | reverse complement strand
GCCATTGCGGCACAGCAGGGACAGGCGCAAGGGGTGAGCGGTGAGGCCAGCGGTGAAAACGAGATGAAGCGTGAGCAGATGAAAAACGCGCAAAAGAAAGAAAAGAATGTTTGACCGCGAAGATATTGAAATGCTCTTTCGCTGCCTGATGCAATTTGCACGGCACTTGGCGAAAAAGCACGGGTTTACGATCAAAGCGTATGAACCAAACGAGTCGCGCAAGATAACGCAATAATTTTCCAATTTAGAGCGCCGCCTTTTGGCACTCGGCTTTTCCCGCTTCGGCGCGAAAAGGCAACCGATCAACAGGCCGCAGATTTCCTTACCGGGAGTCTGCGGCCTTTTTCATTTGTGAGACTATGGACGACTTTTCAGGAGTGAACGAGGGCGCATCTCCCTCGTCGGGCGAATCGTTCTCGCCTATGCCTGCTGACTCCGGCAGTGTTCAGGATGCTACACCGGCTCCGGGGCCGGACGCGGGGCAACTCGCGCAAAGTGCAACACAGGAAAGCGGCGGCGACGCGCCCGCCACGGAACCTGACCCATTTGATGAGCAAGTGGCGCAGGTTCCTGAACATCAGCGTGCAAAGTTCACTTCCCTGCTGGAACACAAGAAATCCCTGGAAAAAGACCTGAAAGCGTTGCGTGCGCAATGGCAACCGCTGGCCGATCAGTACGGCGATGCGGCAGCGGTAGCGGAAAAACTCGCACAATTTCAAGGTCTGGGCACCTACGCGACCAACGACGTAGGCCAATACATCACTGATCCGCAAACCGGCGTGCCGCAATTAACGACACAGCCTTGGCTCGCTGAAATGGCGCAGACAAGTCCGGGCTTGCTGGATCAATTGATGATTGACCTATGGAGTCATCAAAGCGCGAATGGGAAAACCTATGGCGAGCAAGTCTTCTGGGAAGCCTTTCGCCAAATGGGACTTGATCCGGCGCGCGTGGATGAGTACGCGGCGATGCCCAAGTCGCAAGTAGCCAATGCTGGCCAGCCGACCGTAGACGAACTTCAGTTTATTGACCAAAACCAGCACGAAACCTATGCGCGGCTAACCAAAGCCGAGCGGGAATATGTACAGGCGATGGTGAATGATCTGAAAGATGATGACGTGCGCGATTTTCTGCGAGCAGCGGAGAAACGCCACCAAAACGAGCAGCGATTGGAGGCGTTTGATAACTACCAACGCCAACAAGAGCAAGCGGAAACGCAGTCGTTTTGGCAAGGCGTACAATCTGCGACCGAGCAGTCGCTTGCGCAGGCCAACAGTCGCGCGCTTGCCAGCCTGAACCAACAGATTGCAAGCCAGGTTCAGTTCTCGTCTGACCCGGAAACAAACACCGTTCAACAAAATATGGTATCCGCGCTGGTGGTGGCACTTGTGTCACCGGAAACGCGGTTTGCGATGCAGCCGATCATGGATGCGCTCGGCATTTCTCTTGATCCGCAGCTTGACCAGCTTCGCACTAATGCCACGCAAGCGCAGCAGATGTATGAAACCTATGCCGCGCTGGAAAAGAGCGAGAAGTTCAAGCAACACCGCAACTCTATGGCGATGAACGAAGCCTCACGGGAGGCGGCACGATTGCAACAGCAAGTGCTCGCCAAAATCGCGCCGATTGCGCTCAAGATCGCGAAAACGATTGCGCACGGCAACCAGGGCATCCGGGAAGCGAGCCAACAGGACTTGGCCAAGATCACAAGCCGTCCAGCCATCGGCAACGGGGCTGCGCCAACTCGGCAAGCGGGTAACGGCAAAGTGCATTACCCACGCGGCAAAGAGTTTGATTTCAGTTACCAGCCGACCTGAGACAGCAGGAGCCGTCTATGGCAAACGTTGATTTCCAAAATATTGCAGACCTGAAACGAGAGGACGTAGACAATCGTGTTCGCTCGTACTTTGAAAACCGCGCGCCGGGCTATAACAGCTTCAGCGACAATGTTCCGTCAAAGGAACTCACTGACAAGGGCTATCGCATTGCGATGTGGGTGACACGTCCGGGCGGTCATACGGCGTTTTTGCCGAGCGCGTCCGACTTCAATGCGGCAGTCAGTCCACAAACGCAGTCCATGTACATCTTCCCGACGCACTATGCGTTGCCGATGGTATTCCAAGGCAACGTTGTACGCGGCTTGATGCGTGACCAGAAAGACAACATCGGCGGCCAAGGACTCAACTCCACGTTGCAACTGTACGCCGACACTGCCACCAAGCGCATCGAAATGATGTTTTATGGTGACGGTACGGGGGCGCTGGCCTATTCCTCGTCTACGATCAGTTCGACCGGTTCCGCGACACTGAACTGCACCACAGCGGCAGCGGCCACGCCGGGGCAAACGAAGGGCGCGCGTCGCCTGGAAAACAATGGCGCGGTATACAACGCCATCAACACGTCTACGGGCGCAGTGCGCGGCTCGTTCACCGTCACAACGATGGGCGCGTCAAGCTGTACGATCAATGTCATTGCGGGCACGATCAGCAGCGGTGATCCCATTGTCGACGCGAACAGTTATAACCGCTGGTTCCGTGGCTTGGGATGGATCGTGAGCGACCAAAACCGCACCCTACAAGGCTTGCCTACGTCGTCCTATCCCGACCTGAATGCGCCTGTGGTGGATTTGGCGGGGGCCGTCTTAACGCCTGCCGCGTTTGAGAACATCAAGGCGACGTTGCGCACGCGCAATAACGAAGCCGTCGCGGCAGATGATATGTCTTGCTACATCACGCCCGGCCAAATGAGCGTGCTCAAGAAGCAGGGCTACTCGCTCGGCTGGTATGACCGGGGCGGCGAAGGTGGCGATACCGTCAAAGGGGTGGCGAAAAACTACTCCGATGGCGATACGCGATTCATCGAAGCGGCAGACAATGACGAAGACCGCGCCTATCTGGTCAAAAATGATTGCGTCGGCCGTTGGGAAGAAATGCCCTTCGGCGAATACAACTTCGATCAGCAAACCTGGCGTATGGTGCTGGGCAGCAACCAAACCGGCAGTGACAATTACCAACGCGCCATCGGAATGTGCGCGCAAATTGGCATTTACCTGCCACGCGGCACCGCGTTCATCAAGCGTGCAAGCTTGAGCGGCGTTGTCACGCAGGTCACATCCGGCCCGATCTAACCGCATACGGCTTTTCGCTGTGTCTTTCCACTTGCGGCGATTGTCCTTGCGCAATCGCCGCGTTTTTCCAAGAGGTCTTATGCCTGCAACACTTACCATTACGCTGGATACAACGGTCAGCCAATCCGATCTGGGGCCAATGCGCGGCGCACCATCCGGGCGCGTACAGGAACGCCTCAAAATCGTGGGCAGCAGTTCCGCAGCGGGCGACACGGGAACATATGTCCCCGCGTTTTGCCATAGCAATTGCCAGTTCGTCGAAGGAGATTTCCTTGTCTCAGCGGAGACAACGACTGTGGGCGGCACATCGCTCACCGTCACCGCAATCTCCGCGATTGGGTCAAACACGGTCTATTCGACACTGGAAGGCCAATTCTAATGCGCCATTTGCACCGCGAGACGCATCCGATTTACGACGATGTGACGAAATTCGGCACGTATGGCATCTGGGAGCCGCCGCCGTTTGACGTGGCGGCATACCAGAAACGCATTGACGCCATTGCCGGGACATCTCTCGGCAAACCTATCGTGCGCCTGGTCTGGGCGTGGGACAAACGTTGCCGCGAAGCCTACTATACAAAGTGGGACTTTGCCGGCAATGGCACGCAACTGGAATTTGGGTACAGATACCGCGTTGCGCGCATCCCGATTGGCGACGGTGATACGGTGGATATTTGCCCGCCGCGCTGGCTGTTTGAGCAGCGATTTGAGCCGGGTCAGTATGCCTTATCGTGGGAGCGTAGCCGCTGGGCAGAAAAGGATGTTGGCCGTCAGCACCGTTGCGGGCGTAGCGATGCGGATATAGAAACACAAGACTGCGATTGCCCGCCGATTCGTGTGCGCGCGGAACTGAAACCGCCGCCGCCAGAGGAATGGTACAACCTGCTTTGGAGCGTAGCGTCACACGATCCTGACCGCGCGTGCTGTGAGCGGCTCTATCGAGAGTCGCGCCGTGCGTGCTGGGGCTATTATCGCTTACCGAACGATAGCGACTTGCAGCGATTGCGCCGGGCGGTCAAATTGCGCGACGAAGATACGCGCAAGGTGAATCCGCACGAGCCGATGTCAGACGAAGCATTGGCAGACGCGCACCGGGCCGCATTTGCGGAAACAGAACTTCAGCGCCAGGAACGATCCGAGTTTTTGGCGGAAACCTACCGCGACATCGCCAAATCAATGGCGTGGCGCATTCGTGAACAGCGGCACAGCAAGCGCCTGAGAGAGCCGTATCACCTACTTCAAAACAACCCCTTAGCCCGCACGGAATCGGGCCTGTACGTTCCAAAATCCCATGAGTAAACAAGACGAATTTTTGCTGGAAGAATTTCCAGCGTTGCTGGATAGCGACGACATCAGTAAAGAGGCTGAGCGTTACGTGTGGTTTCCGGGAGACATTATCTCCCCGATTCGCAAACGAGAGACGCGCGAAACGGTTGGAATGGGCATCACGATTAACGGCGGCCCGTTTATGGTGACACGCGGCGGCGGTGATGAATATCAAACGCCGTGCTTGCGACGCACAAAGGGCTTTGTGCCGCGCGCGTTCTTCACGCCGTTGGAAATGGCAGCAACGTGGGTTCCGCCTGAGCTTGTCGCGGACGGCGCGGATACGTATCGCTTTGCCGGGAATGCTCCGACAGTCGCCGGAGGTGTGATGGTGGGTGCATATGGGCGCTCGGTGATGGTCGGCGAGAAAGTTTTTCCCGGTCACGCCGCGACGTGGATGCTGACCTTCGCGCGCAACAATAGCGGCTATTCGCGCGGGTTGATTGAAATTGAACAATTGCGCGGCCAGCCGTGGGAATCAAACGCGGCGTCCGACTTGCAGCGCGTGTTTTTCCCGGACTACCCGAACGTGCCGCGCGTGCTCTCAGCGCTGGTGCGGCAGATTGATCAAGTGACAACGCAGCAGAGCGGGGATATCCGCCAGATTGGTCAACAACTTCTGAGCGCGTGCGATGAGTTTCGGGAGTGGGGACTATTCTTCATTGCGGAAGAACACAATTTGGTCAAGATGGGAACGACCAAAGACGGATGGACGCACCGCTACTCTGACACGACACATTTGCTGATGGAGCAATTGGAAGTCACGCCGCAAGACCAGCAATTTCAGACGGTCGCCAAGATGCAGGAAGAGATGAGCCGCTCCGTGATGCAGATGATGGAAAGCAAAGGCTCGGATCAGTCGGAAATGATGAAAATGTTCTTGGCGAGCCAAGAACGCATTGCACAAGCAATGGAACGTCTCGCCAGCAATGGACAAGCCGCGCCCGCAGCGGACAGTAAGCAAT
>CAZRXE010001001.1:0-1846 GCA_964603695.1 uncultured Heliomicrobium sp. | reverse complement strand
AACAGACAATTGAGTATCTAACGCCGATCATTCGTTATTTGGGAGCAGCCAAAACCAATCTTTCGCCGGAAAAACTTGGCGAGAAACTGTGGCAGGCTTTTCCAAAAACTACCGGAGGTGCTATGGAAACACTTTTTGATTTATGGAAGAGAGAGGGTTTACAGCAAGGTTTACAGCAAGGTTTGCAGCAGGGTTTGCAGCAAGGAAAGGTGGAGGCTGTTGCCGAAACCAATTTGCGCCAATTAAAGCGGCGATTGGGAGATGTCGGCGAGCGGTTGAAAAAGCAAATTCATCAATTGCCGTTGGCGGAATTGGAAGAGTTGAGCGAAGCCTTACTTGATTTTGACACCAAAGCAGACCTCTCCTTATGGCTGCGTCAACACAAACCCAATCGCAAAAGTCGCAAAATCACTTCATAAATTCAGGAAGGAAATTTACTAGATGACAGTTTCCATTTTTGACCGCGCGCAAACTTCAGCGCGGTTCATTCGCGAGCGCATCAATACTCAGGTGGATGTCGCCGTGGTGCTGGGTTCCGGCTTGGGAGTCTTCGCCGAAACGCTCGAAGACAAAATCATCGTCCCTTACGAAGAGATTCCCGACTTTGCCCGCTCGACGGTCGAAGGGCATTCGGGACGATTGGTGGTCGGCAAACTGCCGGGCGTGGCGGTCAATGTGGCGGTGATGCAGGGGAGGTTTCACTATTACGAAGGCTATTCGTTGGATGAAGTCACTTTGCCAATCCGGGCGTTCCACGCGATGGGCGTGGAAAAGCTGGTGCTGACCAACGCGGCGGGCGGGGTTCGCGAAGGTATGAGAGCCGGCGATTTGATGCTGATTTCCGATCACATCAACTTGATGATGATTAGCCCCTTGCGCGGGCGGCACGATTCGCGGCTGGGCGACCGTTTCCCGGATATGAGCGAGGTTTATTCGCGCGAATACCGACTGCTTGCCAAAGAAACGGCGGCGGAAATGGGCGTGGCATTGACCGAGGGAATTTATATGTCCCTGCAAGGGCCGAATTATGAAACGCCGGCGGAAATTCGCATGATGCGTGTGCTGGGGGCGGACGCCGTTGGAATGTCCACCGTACCGGAAGCCATCGTTGCCCGACAAATGGGCATGCGCACGCTAGGCATTTCGCTGATTACCAACGCGGCAGCAGGAATGGAAGACGGCCCGATCAATCACGCCGAAGTGATGGAAATGGGACAGCGCGTCAGCAAGGAGTTTTGCGCATTGCTGGCCAGGATTTTGGTGAAGTTGTAATGAAGCCGAGCGAGACGCTCGCTTCCCAGGCAAAAATGATTATTGGAATTTGCGGAGGCACAGGTTCAGGCAAAACTACCGTCGCGCGGCGCATTTTGGAAAACGTCAGCGACGAACAGGTCGTCTTTTTGCAGCAGGACAGTTATTACCGGAACCTCGGCGATATGCCGGTCGAGTTGCGGCACGCCATCAATTTCGATCATCCGGACGCGCTGGATAACGATCTGTTCATCAACCACGTCAAGGCGTTGCGCGCGGGCGAAGCGATTGAAATGCCCGTCTACGATTTTTCGATCCACACGCGCAAGGTTGAAACCATCCACATCGAACCCAAACCGATCCTGATTGTCGAAGGGATTTTGATTTTCGTGGACGCCGCCTTGCGCGCGCAGATGGACATCAAGATTTTCGTGGACACGGATGACGACTTGCGCTTCATTCGCCGCTTGCAGCGCGACGTGAATGAACGCGGGCGCACGGTCGAATCGGTCATCAAACAATACCTGGAAACCGTTCGCCCGATGCATCAGCAATTCGTCGAACCGTCCAAACGCCATGCCGATGTGATTATTCC
>CAZRXE010001000.1:0-25060 GCA_964603695.1 uncultured Heliomicrobium sp. | reverse complement strand
CCGTGGCGCTGGCCAACGCCATCAGCCAGCATTTGAATCGCGCCGGATTTCATTCGCGGGTGACGCATCGCGATGTGAAAAAATAGCTGCCCGAAACCGGCAGCCTTGTCACAAGGAGCAGCCATGCCACTGTTCAGCATCGGCCACAGCAACGCCGGCATTGACGATTTCATTGCGCTGCTGCGGCGCAATGAAATCAGCCTGCTCGTGGATACGCGCAGCAAACCCTACAGCCGCTACAATCCGCACTTCAGCCGCGAATTGCTGAAACAATCCCTGAACGAACACCGGATTGATTACGTCTTTCTGGGCGACCAAATCGGCGGCAAACCGGAAGGCGAAGCGTTCTATTTTCAAAGCGGCAAGGTGAATTACAGCCGCGTGGCGGAAGCGGCATTTTACCTGGCCGGCTTGGAACGATTGATTGCTTTGGCCGAAGACCGGCGCGTCACTTTCATGTGCGCCGAAGCGGATTACAAACACTGTCACCGGTATTGGCTGATTACGCGCTCGCTGGTCGAACGCGGCATAGATGTCCGCCATATTCTGCATTCGGGCGAAATCGTTGCTTCGTCGGCAACGGAGTTTGAGCCGGAACAGCCAAGTCTGTTTTGACCTGCCTACTTCGACCGGCTGTCGAAGAGTGTCTGCACAACCACGTTATGAACTTGAAAAGTGCTGCCGATGGCGCGCTGGAATTCCGCGATGGCTTTGTTCAAATCGGTTTGCGCCTGTAACTCTCGCCCGCGCGCCGCAATCAAATCCGTTTGTCGCTGCAAAACCGGGAAGAACGTGGACGTGCCTGCCCGCAGTCTGCGCGCTTCGCTGGCATACAACTGCTCGGCGGACGCGCACGAAGCCGCCGCCGAAGCCAGTCGCGCTTCCGCCGAACGCGCGGCCTGCATCGTGTTGCGCACGTCGGCTTCGATGACTTGTTTGGCCTGCGCGCGCTGTCGCGGATTTGCACGCCTTCGGCCAGCGCACGCCCCAGATTAGCTCGCGCAGTGCGGTTGCCGATAGGCAGCCCAATGCGCAAGCCAACGCGCGTGGTGAGGTAATTGGCGCCGAACAGGTTGGCGAGCGATTGGTTGTAACCGCCGATCAAGTTATCCGGGATAGTGTCGCTCCCGGTTGAAAACGGCGGCAGTGGCCTTAATCCCACGCCTGCCGATAGCACGTTGACGCGATCAATCAATGTTCCGAAGCCGGCGGCTAGTGGATTCGGCTGGTTTTGGATCAATGTTTCGGCGAGTCCCGCGCTGAAGGAGCTGATCAAGTCAATTTGCCGACGGGTTTGGTCGCGGAAAAAGCGTGTGTTGATATGGTTGATTTCGGCGCTGGCTTGCAGTTGCTGCAATTCGGGAAGATTAGCAATTGCCGCGCTAAGGGCTTTAGCAAGCGGCAGGCGCGGCGGATCGGCGTGACCGGCAGCAGCGCGCGCGACCACAGCGCCGCACTGCGATCCGACAGCAGCAAGGTCTTCAAAATATTTTCTGTTCGCGTGACTTGTTCCTGCGCGTTGTAAACGTTTTGCTCGAAAGTCGTCACCTGCGTTTGCGCGGCGACGATGTCTATCAACGCAAGAATGCCTTCGTTCACCTGCCGTTCGTTGCTTTTCACCTGCGCACGCGCCTGCCGCACGGCATCAATCTGCACCTGCAAATTCCGCAGCGCAAAGGTCAAATCCCAATAAGCCTGCACCACACGCGTGATGACTTCGATGGTTTGCTGGCGAAACTGCGCGTCGGTCAGCGTCAGGTTTTTGCGGGCGATTTGAATCTGACGGCGATTCTGGTCAATGCGCACGCCGCGCCAGAGCGGTTGCGTGTAAGTGAATGTGGCCGCCGACGGAAACTGCGGATTGAGCGAAACGAAATGATTGTTGGTGGTCAGCCGCTGCGAAGAAAAATCCAGTTGATAAGCGCCGCCCGTCACCGGCGTGAATCCGCCGATGCGCGCCGCGCCGTTCAACACCGACTGATATTGTGATGGCGACGCACGCTAATCGCCGGAGCTTTGACCCACATACTTGTCCTTTTTGGAATTGCGAGAAAACGCGCCGCGCGCCGATGTCCAGGCCGTTTTCGCACGAAGCCGGATTTTGTCGCCGATGCGACGGTAACGTCCGCGAAGCGAATCCAACATCGGCAGCTCGCTGAAATATTTAAACAATGAGTAAAACACCGGCACGGCCAGCATGGTCAGCAGCAAACACAGACTCTGTCCGCCGACCACCAGCACGCCGATGGAACGATTGGTTCCAGCGCCCGGCCCCGTGGAAAGCACCAGCGGCAACCTGCCTGCGACCAGCGCAATGGTCGTCATAAAAATGGGTCGCAGTCGGTCGCGATTGGCCTGAATGATGGCGTCGTAACGATTCATGCCGTGCGCGCGCAATTTGTTGGTGTGGTCAATCTGCAAGATGGCGTTTTTCTTGGCCACGCCGAACAGCAGCAACAAGCCCAGCCAAACTGTCCAATCGCCTCCAGCGCACGCAGCAGCGGGCGGGAAATAATCCCTCGATCAACGATCCAAAGGTGGCGGATTGCTTTCGGCAACCGCATCTGTGCCGCCAGTTGGCCGACCATCGCTGGGATACTTTGACCTTTGACATACAGCAGCGCTCCGCAAAGCGCGCTCGCCCAACACATCTGCCCTTGTTGATCGAGATGCTGATAGAGATGCGCGGCGCAAACATAACAATGACCTTTCAGATGTTTGGCGCGTCCGACAATGCGCTTGGTGCGATGAAGTAAGCCGAGCGAAGCAATCTTTTCGGGATAGGGCTTTTCGGGATAGGGCTTTTCAGTGTTAGTGCTGTCGGCGATCCAAAACATCCTTTTGGGCAAGTCGCTGCCGTAGCACGAACGCACGACCAGTTCGGTCAGCTTCGCCATCAACTTCTGTGGCGAGACCCGATGCGTCGTAAAGAAGTCTGAGATTCGCGCTGGCTGATAATCTGCTGGCGCAAAGACGCTGGCACGCACTGTCCCAGATTTGGCTTCGCCGACCAGCAATCCGGTGATCAAGAGCGTGAGGGGTTCAAAAACCTCAAGGCGCAGCAGCGGCCGAAAGTTCTCAAGCAACTGGATAATTTCTGATGGTAGGATATTCATCGTTGTTCGCCCCTGTTTTAGGTTTGGTCACCAAAAACATCGAACAACTTTGCGAGGGGCACAATAACTTCTCGCATCCCTGCCATTTTTCAAAGATCAAAAACCGGAAACTACAGTTAAATAGTCGAAAGTGAGGAAAGATGAGTCAACTAATTTATCAGTTAATTCCCAAAGTCATGGCCGATGTCGGCGCGATTGAAAAAGCACGCCGCAACAAGCAGCAAAAATATGACTGACGATGTTTTCAGCGCCTTCCAGCCGGTGTAGGCGAAACATCAGATTTTTATGTGCCCGAAGTGCTGGAAAAAGAAGTCACGGAGCGAGAGTCGGCGAACAATCGGACGCTGATTTACACCGCGCTGATTGTGGCTTACACGTTTTATGCTCCGGATGGATCGAACGTCGGCGCGGTGGTCTTTGGCGAAGCGATGGACTCCGGCGACAAATCCAGTAACAAAGCGATGAGCGCGGCTTTGAAATACGCGCTGCTGTAAATTTTCTGTGTGCTGACCGAAGCCAGCGGAGATGCCGACACGCAAAACCACGAGTTGAAACCTCGCGCCAAAACGCGGCTGGAACCGGCCAAAACCGAACTGTTGGCGGAATCCGCCCAAATAGACAAAACGCCTTCACCGACCTTGTTCTGGTCGTTGCAGCGCGAATACGGCGTGGCCAAAGAGCAGGCGCAGGGCATCGTGGCGGAAAGCGGTCAGGATTGGAGTCCGGCGGTCAACCGATTGAAATCCTTGATTCCGGCATTTCAGAAACGAGCGGGGGCCAACGGCGCGTGATTGATTTTGAAAAGCGGGGACTCAAAGGGCTGCGATTTTCGCCGCCTTTATTGTTTGTTGTGCCGTTGGTTGAGCCGTCAGCCGACAAGTGATTGGTTGTCATTTCAAGGTTGATTGGCGATACTCGCCAGTCACATTCCTACACTGATTTATCACTGATTTGACGGCACAATTATGGAAATTCCGAAGGCTTACGAACCCAAAGAAGTCGAAGGGCGCTGGTATCCGTTTTGGGAACAGAGCGGCTTCTTCTCACCTGAAAACAATTCCGATCCGAACGCAAAAACCTTTTCGATGGTCATCCCGCCGCCGAACGTGACAGGCTATTTGCACATGGGACACGCGCTGAATCACACCTTGCAGGACGTGTTGGCGCGTTGGCGGCGAATGGCAGGTGACCGCGTGTTGTGGTTGCCGGGAACCGATCACGCAGGCATTGCCACACAAATGGTGGTCGAGCGCCAATTGGCCGCCGAAGGCATCAAACGCCAAGATCTGGGCCGGGAAAAATTCGTTGAGCGCGTCTGGCAGTGGAAAGAACATTCCGGCGGAACGATTCAGCGGCAAATGCGCATTGTGGGCGATTCGGTAGATTGGGCGCGCGAACGCTTCACGATGGACGACGGACTGTCGAATGCCGTCAAGGAAGTTTTCGTGCGGCTTTATGACGAAGGTTTGATCTATCGTGGCGAATACATGATTAACTGGTCGCCGGGTTTGCAAACGGCCATCTCTGATCTGGAAGTCGAGATGAAGCCGGTCAAAGGCAAGCTTTATCACATCGCTTATCCAATCGGCGCTGCGGCCACTGCGCCGGTGGAAGGTTTGGCTGAAGCGTACGAAACGGCGAACGCAGACGAAAAAAAATCCGGTTACCTGAAAACCGATGCGGGCGAATTCATCGTCGTGGCCACAACACGGCCTGAAACAATGCTCGGCGACACAGCCATTGCTTTGAACCCGGAAGACGCCGGCGAAGAAGGCCGCTACGCCGTAGTGGCTGGCAAAACGCTTGTGCTACCGCTGGTCGGGCGTGAAATCAGTTTTATTCAAGATGAAATAGTCGAAAAGGATTTCGGCACGGGCTTCGTCAAAGTCACGCCCGCGCACGATCCAAACGATTTTGCGATGGGCAAACGCCACTCGCTGGAATTCATTCAGGTCATCGGCAAAGACGCGAAGATGACCGATACCGTGCCCGAAAAATATCGCGGCCTGGATCGTTACGAAGCGCGCAAGGCTGTGGTTGCTGACCTGGAAACGCTCGGCCTGCTGCTGAAAGTCGAGGATTACACGCACAACATAGGCCATTGCCAACGCAGCGGCACGGTCGTCGAACCGTTGATTTCGATGCAGTGGTTTATGCGAATGAAAGAACTGGCCGAACCAGCCATCGTCGCCGTTCGCGAAGGTCGCACGAAATTCGTGCCGGAAAGCACGGCCAAAATTTATTTCAACTGGCTGGAAAACATTCAGGACTGGTGCGTGTCGCGACAATTGTGGTGGGGACATCGCATTCCGGCGTGGCATACGCCGACGGGCGAAATCGTCGTCGCCCGCGATGAAGCCGAAGCGCGCGAACGTTTGAAAGCGCGCGGTTTGGACGCAAGCGTCGCACTGACTGAAGAGCAGGACGTGCTGGACACCTGGTTTTCTTCGCAACTGTGGCCGTTTTCAACGCTCGGCTGGCCGGAAGAAACCGAAGACCTGAAGAGGTTTTATCCGACGGAAGTGCTGGTGACGGCCTTCGACATCATCTTTTTCTGGGTGGCGCGAATGATGATGATGGGTTTGAAGTTCATGGGCGAAGTCCCTTTTCGCACGGTTTACATCAACGCTCTGGTGCTGGATCCGCACGGGCAAAAAATGTCCAAAACCAAAGGCAATGTCATTGATCCGCTGGATGTGTTCGCCAAATACGGCACGGACGCGGCGCGCTTTGCGCTGACGGCGGCTTCGACCGCCGGGATGACTCTCGCCTTGCAGGAATCGAAGCTGGAAACCGCGCGCAACTTCGCCAACAAGATTTGGAACGCGACGCGCTTCGTCCTGCTGAACTGCGACGAGGTGCTGGAAGCGCAGGAACCTGTTGACTGGGAAACAGAATTGTCCGCACCGGAACTGGCCGATTTGTGGATTCAAAGCCGCTTGAGCCGCGTGGCGCTGGACGTTCATAGCGCTCTCGGCGAATACCGTTTTCACGAAGCCGCCGCCGTTCTTTACCAGTTTTTCTGGAATGATTTCTGCGACTGGTACATCGAGCTTTCAAAGCCGTTCGTGACCGCCAAAGAAAGCACTCCGCAATCGCTGGCAGTCAAACGCCGGATTATTTACGTACTCGAACGCAGTTTGCGTTTGCTGCACCCGATCATGCCTTACATCACCGAAGAGTTATGGCAACGCTTACCGCATCGCGGCGAGACCATCAGCACGGCGGATTTCGTCGCGCATAATTCCGCGCAATTGGACGGACGCGCCGAACGCGAAATGGCGCTGGTGATCGAAGTCATCACCAAGCTGCGCAACATCCGTTCGAGCTTCAACATCGCGCCGTCCGTGCCGCTGACGGCGGAAATCGCCGCAACGGATGCGGCTTCGCGCACAGTTCTCGAAACGATGGAAAGTCACATCAAACGGCTGGCGCGCATTGAGTCATTGCACTTGGTAGATCGTTTGGAAACGACACGCGGTTCGGCGCGGGCGGTGGTGACGGGCGCGGAAATCGCTGTCCCGCTTGAAGGTCTGGTTGATTTCGACAAGGAACGCGCACGACTGGAAAAAGAAATCGGCAAACTGACGAACGAACTTGCCGGTTTGGAGAAACGTCTGGGCAATGCCGATTTTATCGCCCGCGCCGCCGCCGAAGTGGTCGAAACTTCTCGCCAGCGCGCGGCGGAATTGACCGATCAAATCGCGAAACTGAAAGCAACGATCGAATCCCTCTGAAAACGATGTTTAATCCACTCGACTTTCCACTGATTGACGAAATCGCCGCCGGTTCGCTGGCAGAAGACGTTGGCCGCGGCGATGTGACTTCGCGCGCAGTCGTGAAGCCCGGGCAAATCGCGCGCGGGAACTTCATGGCCAAGCAGGAATTGGTGCTGGCCGGATTGGAAGTTTCCGACGCCGTGTTTATGCACCTTGATCCGCATTTGCAGATTGAATCCACGGCAGGCGACGGCGAGGTTGTGCAGGAAGGCAAAGTCTTCGCTCGCGTCGTCGGCGAAGCGCAAACCTTGCTCGCTGCCGAACGCGTGGCGCTGAACTTTCTGCAACATCTTTCCGGCATCGCCACGTTGACGCGCAAACACGTCCAAGCTGTGGCCGGAACGAAGGCGAAGATTGTGGATACGCGCAAAACCGCGCCCGGCTTACGCGCGCTGCAAAAATACGCCGTGACGATGGGCGGCGGACACAATCATCGAATGGGACTGGATGACGGCGTGCTCATCAAAGACAACCACATCGCGCTGGCTGGCGGCGTAGCCGAAGCCGTTCGCCGCGCCAAAGAATCCGCCGGCCATTTGCACAAAATCGAAGTCGAAGTCGCCACGCTCGATCAAGTCAAAGAAGCTCTCCAAGCCAAAGCGGACATTTTACTGCTCGACAACATGACTCCGGAGACGATTCGCCAAGCCGTGGAGATCGTGAATGCACACGAACCGGGCGAACGCCGCACTTTGCTGGAAGCTTCGGGCGGCATCACGCTGACGAACGTTCGCGCTTATGCTGAAGCAGGTGTGGATATGATTTCCATTGGCGCACTGACGCATTCGGCTCCGGCGGTGGACATCAGCTTCAAGATCAAGCCGGCGTAACGTGTAAGCCGCAAGTAATTCTTATTCCGGAAAAGCGCCGATTGCTCTGAGCAAGCCGGCGGCATCCCAACTTACCCATTCGTCCGTGATTTTGCCGTTGGCAAAACGAGTGATGGAAATACCGCCCACTGAAAGCCGTTTGCCCGTGGGCGCGATCCCCTGGTATTCGCCCAGATGCGTGGAAGTGGCCGTCCAGCGCGTGGCGACCAAATCGCCTTCGGCCAGCAGGTCTTCGATTTCAAGTCGTACATCAGAAAGGCCGCGCGCAACATCGCGGCCACCTGCCGGACGCCCTCCGGTCCCGAAGCCACACCCGGCGTGTTCGGATCGTGGCGGCGATAATCCGCCGCGTAAAACTCTTCGGCGTTGTCCAGCTTGTTTTCATTCCAGAACTCTTCGACGAAGCGGCGTTCGATGGCTTTGTTGGTTTCGGTTGTGCATGGCATGGTCTTTTCTCCTTATGCAAATTGATTGAAGCTTGTACATAAATCCTGGGAGCGCACGCGGCGCACGCTCCCAGGCAAACGCCTGCTCAACAAGGGCGTTTATTTGCACACGCTTCAAGTTGAGTGGATCTTCAATTGGTGTTTGTCCTGTGGAGCGATTGGCTGGAACCTCCCACAGAACACGATTGGCAGCGAATGCAACACGATTCAACGCAGCGTGCCTAAACGGAAATTGTTTGATGGATCCGGATCGGGGGTGTCGCTTGAGGCAAAGGCCATAAATTTTCTGGCAACACTTGCTGGCGGTAAAGCCGTCGTGATTTGAACCGTTTTGGAATCAGCGACCCTCAAATCTCCCAGGTTGCAAGTCACAACACCTTGTGTGTTGTCACCGACCGGTAAACTGGCCTGGCATCCTGTTGATTGGCTGATAGCGATCACGCCTACCGGCAGCAGAATTCTTAACATTGTGTTACGAGCAAAGTCGTCGTGATCGCTATAAACAGTTACTTTGCAAACCAGAGAGTTATTGTTGCGGATAACATTGACGGATTTGACCTGCACATCCGCCTGTGCCCGCGCCTGACAAAGGCCTGGAACAGCCAGAGCCACGAGAATGATGAAAGATGGAATCCAGTGTTTTCTTTGCATGTCGGTCTCCTTTTAGAGGTTGTTGATTGAAGGAATTGTTGAGTGGGCAAGCCTAGCCTGACTCGCTTTTCGCTGGCTAAAACACTGCCACGTTGAATGTTCCTGCCACGCGGTTCCCGTTGGAATCGAAAAGGCGGACGATGATGGTGAAGAGATCGTTGGTGGTGTAAGTGACAATCACGGCGCTGTTGCTGTTGCCGCCGAACGGCGTGATGACAATGAAGCGGTCGTTGATCTGGAACGGGAAGCTGACGCGCACTTCGTTTCGCGGAACCGCAGTGGTAGCGAACGACGCGGCAAACCCTGTACAGCTTGTTGAACCAGCTTTGTCATTGGCTTGGCCGTTGAAGCAGCGCGAGATGGATGGAGTGGTTTGCGTTCCGCTAACGGTGACGGCGGCTTTCATCCATCCACCAGCAGTTCTAGATTGTTTGACAGGGCCGGTGGCTTCCATTGCGAAATCTTCGACGGATTCGCCACGCACGCCAACGCCGCGGGTGCTGGAACCGACCACACCGGTACTGAGCTCACTCACTCCACTCACTCCTCGGTTGGCTCTGCTAGTTCCTTCGATTCCTACGCCTAGCGTTCCATCGCCTTTGATTACAGTGCCAGTGGATGCGGAAAGGCGGAGCGGAGCGGTAATAACGGCTGGATCGCCTTTGTCGCCTTTATCACCTTTGTCTCCCTTATTCCCTTGTACTCCAGGTGTCCCAGAATCGCCCTTATCTCCCTTTTCCCCTTTATCTCCTTTTTCTCCTCTGTCTCCTTTATCTCCCTGATAGCCTTTATCTCCTTTATCTCCTTTATCTCCTTTGTCGCCTTTCTCACCCTTATCGCCCTGTCCGGAGACAGCAAAATCCGCAATCGAAACACCGGCAAAATCAATTGGTAAGTTATTGAAACGGTCGCTTGCGCTGGCGGGCTGGACGATAAATTTCACTTTGTAACTGCCGATGGCCGTGGTGTCGCCGGGAACGGACAGTGCCACTTTCAGGCTGAAGCTGTCGCCGGCGGGAAAGACTTTGGCTGCGCCGATGTAAGTGATAACCAATTGCCGCTGGGAAACGCCGAAAACCGCGCGGAATTCTCCTGGGGCGAGTGTGGTCGAATTGACCAAGACCTTAAAGTCGGAATTGACGGTGATCGGTAGTGCATCGTCAAACGTGAAGGTGAACGCATCGCCTTCGTGGAGGAACGCGGTGGAATTCGGATTCCCGTTGGCGACGGACAAGAAGGCGAACGAATCTTTTCCGATTTGGAAAACGTCCGGCGCAATGCTTTGTATTGGCGTAATGTTGAAGCTGACCTGCTGCGTTTGTGCCCAGGCGGTTAATGCGCCAATGAGGCTCAGCGTAAAGATTCGAGTGACGAATTTGATTGCATTGATGACGATCATAATTTTCCTTTCCGGTTTCGACTCCATTATTTTCTCTTGCAACGCCATGTGCTCTTGCACGTGCGTTCCCGTGGTTGCGTTGCGAAGGAATCCAAGTAAAATCCCGCCGCGTTGGACAAGACGCAGTGGCTGGTCAGCTTCTCTCACTGAAACAAAAAAATATGTTGATCGAATCTCCGCCAGAGGAAGTGGAAAAGCGGCTTCGGCTGTTGTTGGAGCAGTACGGTCATTTTCTGAGAAGCGCCATCACCAAATTGTGCCCCCACGCTTCCGGCGTGCAGGTCAGCGACATTGAACAGGAAGCCAGGGTCAGATTGTGGCGCGCGCTGCAAGCTGAGAGAGAAATCGCCGATCCTGCGTCTTACCTGTATCGGATTGCTTCCACCGCGACGATTGATGCCATCCGCCGGGTCAAAGCCCGACGCGAGGAGCAATTGCTGTCGGCGGAAGAAGAGGACGATGTCCCGGTCAAGGACTTTGCGACCAGCCCCTTGGCGTCGCCGGAACGTCAGGCGCAGGCGCGGGAAATACAAGAGAAGATTGCCGCTGCCCTGACTCGATTGTCTGACGACCGGCGGCGTGCCGTAGGGCTGCATCTGAAAGGATTCACCACGCAGGAAATCGCGAATTATTTTGCCTGGACAGAGCCGAAAGCCAGAAATCTGGTCTATCGTGGTTTGGGCGAATTGCGGCAGCATTTGCTGGCGGAAGGAATGGATTGTGAAATTGACTAAAGCCGAACTTGGGCAGAAGTGGCAATCGGTTCCGTCGCCGGCGGGTCGAACGTCGTGTCCGCCGGCGGAAGCGTTGGCGCGAGCCGCAGCGAATGAACTCAGTTCGGAGGCGCGCGAACAATTGGCCGACCACCTGATTCTCTGCACCGACTGCGCCGAGGAGTTGCGCGTCTTGCGCGAATTGCATCAGGCCGTGCCGCAGTGGGTGGACGCCCTCCCTGTTTTTCAGAATTCCGAACTGCCGGCACCAAAATCTTCCTGGCGCGAGCGTCTGGCCGAGTTTTTTCGTTTGCCGTCGTTCGCAGTTGCGGCAATTGCCGTGTTATTGCTTTTCAGTTTGACCTTGGGCTGGTGGGCGCTCGCGTTGCGGAGCGAAAACCATGAATTAGCGGCGCTCGGCGACAGACGGCAAACCATTCAACAGGAACTCTCCGCCGCTAATCGCGAGCTTGACGAAACCCGCCGGCAATCGGCGGAGCGCGCACGGCAATACGAAACTCAACTGGCCGAACTCAAACAGCAGCAGAGGCCCGATGCCGCAACGCCGCAGATCAATGTCTCTATCGTCAGTTTGGAACCGCAGGGCGTCAATCGCGGCGCGCCTGATCAGACCGCCACAGTCATCAAAGTGCCCGCGCGCGCCGAGCTTTTCACCGTGGTGCTGAATGTCAGCGGGCAAGCGGAGTTTTCTGATTACGCGCTACAGATTGCGAACGCGCGCGGCCAAGTCATCTGGGGCGGCGCGGGGTTGCGCAAAAGTCCCGAGAACACCTTTACGCTCGCGTTGCCACGAAGCCTGTTGCCCGCCGGACGATACCGGTTCCGGCTGGACGGCGTGCGACAAGGACGCCATACACGGATTGAGGAATACCCGATCCAAATCGTTTACCAATAGCTCATCCAACACTTTCAGCCCACGGAGGATGCCCCAATGCGTTTGTGTCTTTCCGCTTTGCTTTTTCTCTCCTTCAACTTCGCCAACGTTTTCCGCCCGGTGACGGCAAGGCTTCAATCTGAAGCAACAATATTGATGCCAGGCAAATTGGTTGAACGCGAGATCGCCGCCGGAGAAACGCATCTCTATCAAATCACGCTCTCGGCGCAGCAGTACGTATTTGCGCGAGTCGAACAGTTCACGATTGATGTGAAAGTCAGGATTCTACGCCCAGATGGACAAACGCTGGCTGACTTTCATCATCCCGGCGGCACATCCGACGCCGAAACGGTAATGTTCATCGCCGACGACGCCGGCGCATATCGCTTCGAGATTACGCCTGCCGCTCAAGACGCGGCGCGCGGCAAATATGGCGTTCACGTCAAAGAATCGCGGTTGGCGACGCCGTCCGACGAACTGCGGATTCGCGCCGAAAAGCTTTATCTGGATGGAATGTGGGGATTCACAGCCGATGCTGCCGATAGGCTGCGCGTACTGGAAATGTTGCGACAAGCGGCTGCGTTGTGGCACGAATTGAATGATCCACAAGGTGAAGGCCGGGCGTTTCACATGCTTGGCATGCTGACCGGCTTCACGGGAAATCGCCGTCAAGGCCGGGAAATTCTTCGCCAGGCGTTATCCCTGGCGGCGGCTGCAAATGACCGATTGCGGCAAGTGGAAATTCTAGCGATGTTGGTAAATTTCCATCGTGATGACGGCGAGTTGGCACAGGCACAAGACGCAGCAACGCAAGCCATTGCTTTGGCGCAGGGGATGGCCGATCCCCAGCCGGAAATCCGCGCACGCGTTCAGCAAGGATGGCTGCATATCGCGCTGCACGACAATCAGCGGGCGCTTAACCAGTTTGAAGCTGCACGCCTGCGTGGGCAGAACGTCACCGATCCAGAAATTACGCATTCTTACACCTACGGTCTTTGCAACGTTTACCATCAGCTTGGAGACGACGAACAGGCATTACGATTTTGCTTTCAAGCTCTACAGGCTAGTAACGGATGCAAGTGCCGAAAAAACAATACCCTGCGAGAGATTGGAACCGTGCTGTACGATCACGGAGACTTTGCGCAGGCTGCGGAGTATCTGAACCAAGCATTGTCCATTGCTGAACCGGCGGGACTGTTAAACGATGAAATGGATACTCTGGGAAAACTGGGTGTGCTACATCTGCGACTCCATGAACAGCAAAAGGCGCTGGCTCGCTTGGAGCAAATGCTGGCGCTGGCGCAGCGAACTGGCGGAAAAATTCGCCAGGCCACAGCCTTGCTGTTGATTGGCCAAGTCCATTTTGAAATCAGAAATCTTGATCAGGCAGCCAGCTACTTTGAGCAGTCCGCTGCGATGAATTACGCGTTGGGCATTCCAGAAACTGACACGATGCTTGGATTGGCAAAGATTGCTCTGTTGCGCGGCCAGAAACATGAGGCGCAAGAAAAAGCCAGGACGGCCTTGGAGATTATCGAAGCGAAACGCTCAATGATCGTCAGTCCGGCATTGCGCGCAACCTGGTTTGCCGGCGCGCAGAACGTTTACCGCTTTTACCTCGATTTATTGATGCAGCTTCACTGGGAACAGCCTTCCGCCGGGAACGCCGAAAAAGCCTTTTCGCTCAACGAACGCAGTCGCGCGCGCGGATTGTTGGATAGTTTGGGCGAAGCTCGCGCGAACATTCGCGAAGGCGTCGAGCCGGAGTTGCTGGCGCGCGAACGCGGTTTGCAGCAGCGCATCAACGAACACGCGCAAAACATGACCGGCAAGACCGCGGCGCAGTCGGCGAACGAAAAACAGCAGCTCGAAAACTTGTTGAATGAGTATCAAGTGCTGCAATCACAGATTCGCGCGCGCAGCCCGCGGTACACGGCGCTGACGCAGCCGCAGCCCTTGTCCTTGTCGGAGGTGCAACAACAGGTGCTCGATGAAGACACGTTGTTGCTTGAATACGCATTGGGCGAATCGCGCAGTTATCTGTGGGCGGTGAGCCGTTCGCGTTGGCAGGTCTATGAATTGCCGCCCCGCGCTGAAATCGAAGCGGCAGCCACGCGGTTGTATGACTTGCTCAAAGCAGGAAACAAAATCGAATTACGCGGGCAAGTGAAGCTGGCGGCGGCCAAATTGAGCGATTTGATTTTGCGTCCTGCCGCCGAGCATTTGGGCATCAAGCGATTGTTGATTGTTGCGGACGGCGCGTTGCAGTACTTGCCATTCGGCGTTTTGCCGGAACCGATGAGCAGCGAGGCGCAACCGCTTTTGGTCAATCATGAATTGGCGTATTCGCCTTCCGCTTCGCTGCCGGCGTTGTTGCGTCGGGAATTCGGCGGCAGAACGCCTGCTGCTCGCGCCGTTCTGGCACTGGCCGACCCAGTGCTGAGCCTGGATGACCGGCGATTGGGCGCGGCAAAAAACAGCGGCCAAACTCGCAACAGCGCGCCGCAACGTGCATCTGTCGAACTGACACGTTCGACCAGAGAGACGGAATTGAAGTTGGAACGATTGAAATTCACGCGCGATGAAGCGCAGTACATTGCCAGTTTGGCGAGGCAACAAGAGGGGTTGGCGCTGCTGGATTTTTCCGCGAATAAAAAACGCCTCTTCGACGCCGGTCTCGATCAATACAGGGTGTTACACTTCGCCACACATGGTTTGTTGAATAGTCGTCATCCAGAACTTTCAGGGCTGGTGCTTTCCCTTGTGGATGAAGCTGGTAACCCGCAAGACGGTTTTTTGCGACTGCACGATGTTTACAATTTGAAGCTGAACGCCGACCTAGTGGTTTTGAGCGCCTGCCGAACGGCGCTCGGCAGGGAAATCAAAGGCGAAGGTTTGCTGGGACTGACACGCGGCTTTATGTACGCCGGAGCGTCGCGCGTGATTGCCAGTCTGTGGGATGTTCGGGACGAGGCAACGGCTGAGCTAATGAAGCGGTTCTACCAAAACTTATTGAAAAACCGCCTTGCTCCGGCGGCGGCGTTGCGCGCCGCACAACTTTCGTTGCTGCGCGAGCCTCGCTGGGCAGCGCCGTATTATTGGGCAGGATTCGTGTTGCAAGGAGAGTGGAAGTAAGTTTTATCCGGCGAAATTCTCTCGCCGCTTCGGACGCCTGTTGGAGACCAGGAACCGAAAGATTACTATTCCCGCACAAGATGGAAATTTCAATTCTCGAACCAAAAACGATGATTAGCTTCAACGACATTCTTCAAGCGCGAGAGCGTATTGCCGGCGTTGCGCATCGCACGCCGGTGCTGACTTCGCGGCAATTCAATGAATTGGTCGGCGGCGAAGTTTTTTTCAAAGCTGAAAACTTGCAGCGCGCGGGCGCGTTCAAATTTCGCGGCGCTTACAACAAACTGGCTTCGCTCAACGAAGAAGAACGGCGACGCGGTGTGCTGGCGTATTCTTCCGGCAATCACGCGCAGGCGACGGCGCTGGCGGCCAAATTGTTTGGCGTGCCTGCCGTCATCGTCATGCCGCACGATGCGCCGCAGATCAAAGTCAACGGCACGCGCGGCTATGGCGCGGAAGTCGTCTTTTACAATCGCTACACCGAAAGCCGCGAAGGCACTGGCGAACAGATCAGCCAGGAACGCGGTCTGGTGCTGGTTCCGCCGTTTGACGATCCACAAATCATGGCCGGACAAGGCACTGCGGCGTTGGAATTGATGGAGGAAGTGCCGGAGTTGGACTTCCTGCTGACGCCTTGCAGCGGCTGCGGATTGCTGGCCGGTTGCACGGTCGCGGCGAAACATCTCAATCCCGCCATTCGCGTTTTCGGCGTCGAACCGGAAGCGGCCAACGACACCTGGCAATCCAAACGCAAGGGTGAGATCGTCGAAATTCCCATTCCCAAAACCATTGCCGACGGTTTGCAAACGCCTTCGCCGGGCAAGCTGACATTTCCTATCGTGCGGGAACTGGTCGAAGACATTTTGCTGGTCAGCGATCAGGAGTTGGTTGAAACCCTGCGCTGGATGCTTGAACGAATGAAAGTGCTGGTCGAACCTTCCGGCGCGGCGGCGGCGGCGGCTGTGATGCAGCGAAAGTTCGATTTCGCGGGCAAGCGGGTTGGCGTTGTGCTCTCCGGCGGAAATGTGGATTTGACGAAGCTGTCCGATTACCTGAAGTCGGATGGACGGCAGTAACGGCACAGCTTCTTTACGGGATAAAAATCAGAGGACGCGGAATACGCGAAAATAACGAAACATACGGAAAGACACACAAAAGAGTCATTCCGTATATTCAGTCATTTCCGTGTATTCCGCGTTCTTGTTTTTCCGGCTAATCATCCGCCGTCTGCGGTTCAAAACCGGCGGTTAAACTTTTTCCGGCACTACGAACGGCGCACGGTATTTATCGCGAAGCATTGCGTTGGCTTTCGGATTGCCGGCGATGACTTCCTTGGCCGGATCGAATTCCAGGCAATGTCCTGTCCGATAGGAAATGTTCGCCAAATGCATCAGCGCCGATGACAGATGGCCTTCTTCGATGTCGGCGTTGAGGTCTTCGCGTTTGCGGCTTTGGACGGCTTTGATGAAGTTCGCCCAGTTGCTGCCGCCTTCGCTGCGGCTCGGGCCGGGTTCCTGTTTGCGGCCCAGGAAGGTTTTATAGGAGTTGTAACCTTCGATGGTCATATAGCCTTCGGAGCCATAGAAGATATTGCCGATGACGTTGCTGTCGCCGACCAGACCTTTGGGGTCTTTCCGTTGGCCAATGCCGCCTTCGTTGTTCGACATCCAGTGGCGGACTTCAAAGACGAGGATTTTCTTTTTGCCGTTGACGTTGAATTCCAAGTTGGAAACCAGTGTGTTGGGCGTTGTTTGATCGTCGTCGAACATAAAGTGGCCGCCCATAGAAAAGACTTTGGTCGGCAGCGTTACGCCCAAACCCCAGCGGCAAATGTCCATTTCGTGAATGCCCTGGTTGCCGATGTCGCCGTTGCCGTAATCCCAGTTCCAATGCCAGTTGTAATGGAAGCGGTTTTCGTTGAAGGGGCGCTTGGGCGCAGGCCCCGTCCACAGATCGTAATCCACGCCGGCTGGCACTGCGCTGTCGGGCTTTTTGCCAATGGTGTCGCGCCATTTGAAACACAGGCCGCGCGCCATGTAGACATCGCCGATGACGCCTTCTTTCAGCTTTTGCATGGCTTCGCGCAGCGCGACTGTCGAACGGCTGTTGGTTCCGTGCTGAACGATGCGGTTGTATTTGCGGGCGGCGGCGACCAGTTGTTTGCCTTCCCAATAACTGTGGGAACAGGGTTTTTCGACGTAAACGTCTTTGCCGGCCTGACAAGCCCAAATGCCCATCAGACTGTGCCAGTGATTCGGCGTGGCGATGGAGATGGCGTCAATGGATTTGTCTTCCAGCAGTTTGCGGATGTCCACGTATTCTTTCGGCTTTTTGCCCGAAGCCTTTTCGATTTCACTGATGCGTTGGTTGCGGACTTTTTCGTCAACGTCGCAGATGGCGGCAATCTCGACGTTCGGCATTTTCAGGTATTCGCGGATATGCGAATTGCCCTGCGCTTTGACGCCGACACAGGCGACACGAACGGTTCCGTTCGGACTGGAGGCATACGAATTGATGTTGAAGCCCAGCGTACCAACGGTTGCGGCAGCGGCGGATGACTTCAGAAAATCACGACGGTTGTTCATAACTCTTCTCTCCTGAAGGGATGGATTGGGTGGTTTGCGAGCGTTTGCGGAAAATTGTCAGTCGCTTTTTGCCACAGTCGAATTGGTAAGACAAGTTGTCGAAGTACAAATCAGTCACAGATGCTGAAATCGGGCTGATGAAACCAAGGGAAAATTTTCCAAGAAGGAGCATCAAAGATGTCGAAAAAAAATAATCAGGTTAGTCGTCGAGAGGTGTTGCGTTTGATCGGAGCGGCCGGCACCACTGCGCTTGCGGCGAGCGGAGGCAATTCGGTGTTTGGATTCCAACCGGCGGTTACGTCTTCCGCCGCCGAATTTTTGAGCATACTGCCGGGGCAAACGGAGGCCGCCGGGCTGATACAACCGGCGATGGCGGCGCTCTTTGAACCGATGCCGCGCGTCAATTTTGACGTCAGCCAATTGTCCTGTGTGACCAAGCCTGCATTGACCGAAGGGCCGTTTTTCGTGGACGAAAAACTAAATCGTTCGGACATTCGCTCCGATCCGTCCAACAACACGGTCAAGCCTGGAACGCTGCTCAAACTGAAAATGTATCTGAGCCGCGTGACGGGAACGAACGCTTGCGTGCCGCTGGTCGGTGCCTGGGTAGACATTTGGCATACCGACGCAGCGGGTGGTTATTCCGATGTCAACGGGCAAGGCAATCCGAACAATCTGGGACAGAAGTTTTTGCGCGGCTATCAAGTGACAGATGCCAACGGCGCGGTCGAATTCACGACGATTTATCCGGGCTGGTATTCGGGGCGCACGGTACATATTCATTACAAAGTTCGACTGTTTAACGGCACGACGCGGACATTTGATTTCACTTCGCAACTGACCTTCGATGATACCTTGACCGATCAGGTTTTTACGCAAGCGCCTTACAACGCGCGCCCGAATCGCAACACGCGCAACAGCAACGACGGTATCGCTCAACAGGGTGGCACGGCGATTTTGCTCAGCGTGACTTCGGACGGAGCGGGCGGATATACCTCTACATACGCGCTGGGATTGACCGGATTGCCGGCTTCCATACCGATGGCTTCGGCGGTTTCGGCGGCGACGTTTGCTGCGGGAGCTTTAGCGGCGGAATCCATCGGCGCACTGTTCGGGACTGGATTGGCCACCAGCACCGTCGCGGCTTCGAGCGCGAATCTGCCGACGACGCTTGGCGGGGTGCAGTTGCAGGTGACTGATTCGCTCGGAGTGACCCGCAACGCGCCGTTGTTTTTTGTTTCGCCGACGCAGATCAATTTTCAGGTTCCCGCCGGAACAGCCGTGGGCAATGCGATTATCAATACCTTGTTGAACGGTTCCGCCACCACTCAGACCTCCGTGACGATTGAATCCGTCGCGCCTGGATTGTTCACCGCCAATGCCACTGGGCT
Organism: uncultured Heliomicrobium sp.; assembly: GCA_964603695.1. Classification (GTDB taxonomy): domain Bacteria; phylum Acidobacteriota; class Blastocatellia; order RBC074; family RBC074; genus RBC074. The sequence goes on along the minus strand of CAZRXE010001000.1, from coordinate 6,120 downwards.
GGGAGTTCCCGCCGCCGTCGCCCTGCGAATCAAAGCCAACGGCGAGCAAATCTACGAAGCAGTCGCGCAGCTCGATCCGGCGACGAATCGCTTTGTCGCAGTGCCGCTGGATTTGGGTGCGGCGACAGATCAACTGTATTTGATTCCGTTCGGCACTGGGCTGCGAAACCGTAGTTCGCTTTCGGCAGTCTCCTGTACCATTGGCGGAACCGATGCCGGCGTGATTTATGCCGGAACGCAAACTCAATTCGTCGGCGTGGATCAGGCCAACATATTGATTCCGCGCAGCGTGGCCGGACGTGGGAATGTGGATTTGGTGTTGCGCGTGGATGGCAAAGCCGCCAACACCGTCTCAATCAACATCAAGTAATCACGAATCAACATTGAGAACTGGCCAATCAATAGACTGACAAACTTTGCCTGATTGTTTCGCTTCTTCCGCAAACGCTAAAAGGAGTTCACTTATGCGACAGATCAAATGGCTGTGTTGTGCGGTATTCGGTTTTCTCTGTTTGTTGTTTCCGGCTCAGCGGGCCTTGCCCGTGGTCAGCGGGCAAGGCAACACCCTGGTTGCGCCCACGGGCGTTGCCGCTTCGGAAGGCTCATACACCAACAAGATTGCCGTCAGTTGGGACGCGATGCGTGGAGCCACGCGGTATCAGGTTTATCGAAACACGACCAACGACGCGGCGACGGCTACGAGCGTGGGCACGACTGTCGAAGGAATCTTTTTCGATACGACGGCTCTGGCCGGGCAAAGTTATTTTTATTGGGTTCGCGCTGAAAACGCGCAAGGCGCAAGCGGGTTGAGCGCGGCGGTGACGGGTTCACGCGCTGGCGGCACGACGACGGGATTGAATCCGCCGACAGCGCCGTCTGGCAATCCGGTGACGGCGGCGAAAGCTGCGTTGGGCAAGGTCTTGTTTTGGGATGAGCAGCTTTCTTCGTCGCGGACGGTGGCTTGTGGGACTTGCCACATCGCGCGCGCCGGAGGCTCCGATCCGCGTTCAGTTGGCGGCAATACTGCCGCGAGGCATCCGGGCGCGGACAATGTTTTCGGCACGGCGGACGACATTCAAGGTTCGCCCGGCGTGCCGTCGGCACTGGCGAACGGCAGTTACACAATGACCGCAGCCTTTGGTTTGCGCGAACAAGTCACCAAACGTCGGAGCATGCCGCACATCAACGCCGGTTATCCCAATTTGCTGTTTTGGGAAGGCCGCGCCTCCGACACTTTCCGTGATCCTCTGACCCAAACAATAGTGTTGGCAACCGGCGGCGCGCTGGAAAGTCAGGCTTTGGAACCGCCCGTCAGCGACGTGGAAATGGGGCACAAAGACCGCAACTGGAACGATGTGGCCGCGCGCGTTGCCGCCGTCAAACCGCTGGCGCTGGCTCCGACGATTCCGGCTGGGTTGGCTGCCTGGATTGGCGACCGGCGTTATCCCGAATTGTTCAACGAAGCTTTCGGCACGACGGAAGTCACTCCGGTGAGGATTGCGATGGCGTTGGCGACGTATCAACGGACGCTTTTTTCCGACCGCGCGCCGGTGGATCGCGGCGATTTGACGGCGGAAGAAGCGCGTGGGCGACAGGTGTTCAATGCCAACGAATGCAACGATTGTCACAACGCGCTGCTTTTCGGCACGAACCAATTGCAAAACACGGGCGTGCGGCCTTCGTCTGAAGACACAGGGCGATTTGGCGTCACAAACAACCAAAACGATCTGGGACGCTTTCGCTCCATCAGTTTGCGCAACGTCGAATTGCGCGCGCCTTACTTTCACAACGGACGCTTCAACACGCTGGAAGAAGTCGTGGAGTTTTACAATCGCGGCGGAGACTTTCCCGGCCCCAATACCAACCGCAACGAGATTCGCCCATTGAATCTGAGCGCACAGCAAAAAGCAGATTTGGTGGCATTTCTGAAACGTCCGCTGACCGATCCGCGAGTGGCGGCGGAAATGCCGCCGTTTGATCGCCCGATGCTTTATGCCGAATCCATGCGCGTGCCGCAAATCATCGGCAACGGATTGGCGGGCGCAGGCGGCCAAATTCCACAGGCGGTTGCACTGGAACCGCCCATTGTCGGCAATCCCAGATTCACCGTCGCAATCCAAAAAGCTCTGGGCGGCGCAATGGCCACGCTGGTAATTGATGAAAACGATCCCGGCGCTTCGGTCAGTATTCCGGCGTCGGCTTCGTTTGCGCGCGCGACTGTGCAACTTGGCGGCACGGGCGCGGGCAATGGATTTGGCTCGGTCAGTTTGACGATTCCCGATCACGCGAGCTTGGCGGGCAAAACGTTTTACGGACGTTGGTACGTCAGCGAAGCGCAAAGCCTAGCCGTTTCACCCGCGTTCAAGTTCACGATCTTCGGCAGCAGTGACAACCGCGCAGCGACCTTCGCCAGCGTGTCCGCCGCGAGCTTCGCTATGGGAACCGTCGCGCCTGAATCCGTGGTCGCGGGGTTCGGAAGCAATCTGGCTTTGGCGACTGTGGCGGCGAATGCCTTGCCGCTGCCTGAAACCCTGGGCGGCGTAACCGTGACGATCAAGGATGTGCTGGGTGTTGAACGCCGCGCGCCTCTCTTTTTCGTTTCGCCGGGGCAGATCAATTATCTGTTGCCCGCCGCCGCCGCGCTCGGTGAAGCGACAGTCACTATTCAACAAAACAGCAATGTCGTGGCGTTCGGCTTACTGCAAATCGCGCCGGTTGCGCCTGGGGTGTTCACCCTCGACTCCAGCGGGCGCGGATTGCCTGCCGCGACAGTGTTGCGCATCAAAGCCGACGGTTCGCAACGTTATGAACCGATCGCCCGCTTCGACGCCGCGACAAACCGTTACGAAGCCGTGCCGATTGATTTGGGCGCGGCCACGGATCAAGTTTATTTGATTCCGTTCGGCACCGGCTTCCGAAACCGGAGTTCGCTAGCGGGTGTTTCCTGCAGCATCGGCGGCGCGAATGCCGATGTGATTTATGCCGGAACGCAGCCTCAATTCGCCGGCGTGGATCAGTTGAACATTCTGATTCCGCGCGGCGTGGCCGGACGCGGCAACATTGACGTGCAATTGAGCGCGGACGGCAAAGCGGCCAACACCGTTTCCATCAATATCAGATAGTTACTTCAGACAACCGAATATAAGGCTGAAGCCGGAATGGTATATTGTTCGTCAGAATCAACGCACAATATTCAGGACTGTAGAGGTTTGAGCAGTCCCACGCTTTCACCAGCAGAGTTGGAACATCGCTTCTTACTCCGCTTTCCATCCTATGCGAGGAGAAACAATGGAACGAAAACAAGCATCCGATTATCCACAGGAGTTGTTGGACCTGTTTCACGAATGGCAGCACGGCGACATGGAGCGCCGCGTTTTCATGGAGCATCTGGCCCGGTTCGCCACAGGTGGAGTGACTGCCGCAGCATTGCTTGCTAGTTTAACGCCGAATTACGCCTGGGCGCAGCAAGTGCCACTAGACGACAAACGCATCAAAATCAGCACGGAAACAGTCCCATCGCCGAACGGTAACGGTTCGATTAAAGGCCATTTCGCACGGCCTGCCAAAGCAGGTAAGTATCCTGTCGTGCTGGTCATTCACGAAAATCGCGGCCTCAATCCTTATATCGAAGATGTCGCGCGTCGTTTGGCCACTTCCAACTTCATCGCCTTTGCGCCGGACGGACTGACTTCAGTCGGCGGTTATCCGGGCAACGAACAAGACGCTGCGGCTAAATTCCGCACTGTGGACGGAGCAAAGATGACCGAAGATTTCGTTGCGGCGGCCAAATGGCTCAAGGCGCGCTCTGATTCAACCGGTAAGCTCGGCGCAGTTGGGTTCTGCTTCGGCGGCGGTATGGTCAATCAGCTGGCTGTGCTGTTGGGCAAGGATTTGAATGCAGGCGTGGCTTACTATGGCCGCCAGGCCGGCGTGGCCGACGTGCCGAAAATCTCCGCCGCGTTGCTGCTGCAATACGCGGGAGCCGACACCCGCATCAACGAAGGCATTCCCGCTTACGAAGAAGCCCTCAAAGCGAACAAGAAAACATACGCGGTGCATACCTACGACGGTAAACAGCATGGATTTCATAACGACACCACGCCGCGTTATGACGAAGCCGCGGCGAAACTGTCGTGGGAAAGGACGCTGGAGTTTTTCAACAAACATCTGCGGTAAGGTCGCAGCATCAAAAAGGAGAACAGCGATGAACAATCATTCGATTTATACGCGCCGAGATTTCATTGGCGCTGCCGCCTGGACGCTAACTGCCGGAGCCGCCGCTTTGTATGTGCCGGGCGCATTCGCTCAGCAATTGCAGCAGACTCCACGCCAGACCGAAGGGCCGTTTTATCCGAACAAATTGCCGCTCGATACGGACAACGATTTGTTGGTCGTCAACGACAACATCACGCCCGCCGTCGGCGAAATCACGCACCTGACCGGGCGAGTGCTGGATTCCAAAGGCCAGCCGGTTCGCAACGCCGTCGTCGAAATCTGGCAATGCGATGTCAACGGAGCTTATCTGCACACCGGAGACACCAACCACAAAAAATACAACTTCAACTTTCAAGGCTTTGGCCGTTTCGTCACAGGCTCGACCGGAGAATATTACTTCCGCACGATCAAGCCAGTGCCTTATCCGGGCAGAACGCCGCACATTCATTACGCCGTCAAACAGGGTGATAAACGCATGTTGACGACACAGTTGTACATCAAGGGTTTCGCAGGCAATGAAAAGGACGGCATCTGGAAAGGGTTGGGGCAGAAAAACAGTTTGGTGACGACGGAGTTCAAACCAATCAAGGAATCGAAGATTGGCGAATTGGCCGCGCACTTTGAAATCGTGATTGGCAATACGCCCGAGGACCCTAAGCAGGATCAATTTCGCGGCGGACCGCCTCCGCCACCGCAACGACGCGGGTAAGAAACCGTCGAAATCGGATCGCGCGCTGTAAGTTCGGGTGCAAAATCAATCTGGCATAGACAGGATTGGCAGGATTCGTGAAAAGATTGGCAGGATCATCCCAAAGGCTTGCCAACAAAACTTTGACACCATCCTGTCAATCTTGAAGAACTCCCGCTCATCCTGTCTACCTGCTCATCCTGTCTACATGCCTGATTGTTTATGGCTTCATACTCAAAACGGGTTCGTCGGCTATAATCGCGCCTCCCAAAAATAAGGAGGCTATATGCGAACTGCATTTCTTGGCAGTTGTTTAACCGTGTTGATGGTTCTTGCCGGTTTCAGTGTTTTCGCCCAAAAACAGGGTGAGCGGAAAAAGACTCAGCCCGCCGAGCAACAGGACACAATCAAAATTGACACCGACCTGGTGATGGTTCCGGTCATTGTCAGCGACCGCCACGACCTTTATGTGCCGGATTTGCGCAAGGAAGAATTCACGCTTGCCGAAGACAGCGTGAAACAGGAAATCGCGTTTTTCGCCACGGTCAAGGAGCCTTTTCACGTGGTGCTGATGCTCGACACCAGTTTGAGCACCAGTTTGCAAAAGCTGAAGCAGATTCAAAGCGCCGCGCACGAATTCATAGCCCAATTGCAGGGTGGCGACCGCGTCAAAGTCATTTCCTTTGCCGACACGGTGAATGAACTTTGCGATTTCACCGGTGACCGCGCGAAGTTGAAAGAAGCGATCAACGGTGTTCGCGGGGGCGGCGGCACTGTTCTTTATGACGCTATGAAACTGGCGCTCAACAGTTTGAAAGTCGTCAAAACCAATCGCAAAGCCATAGTCATTCTGACCGACGGCGTGGACTGGCACAGTCATTCGACAACTTACAACGACAACATTGACGCGCTGGAAGAGGCGAGCGTGATTGTTTATCCGATTCGCTACAACACGCGGCCTGAAGTCGAAGCGATGCTGCGCAATCAAAACGCCGCCAATCTGGATGTCATCTTCGGCGGACGCGGCGGCGGAACCAGCGGAACCACGCCGACCACCGTTCCGGGCGAAACGCGTGTGCCAACTCGGCGTCAGGGGCAGGATGATCCGTACAGGCTGCCGATTCCGCGAATTGAATTGCCGCCGATGGGCGGGCGTTATCCGAACGACCGGCGCTACCCTGACGATCCGACCGCAAATCCCGGCGGACGCCCAGACA
>CAZRXE010000999.1:0-3885 GCA_964603695.1 uncultured Heliomicrobium sp. | reverse complement strand
TGGTGGACCCACCCTTGCCATTGCTCTTGTCATTGGATGAAACGGTGAATCGCTTGCGTCTCCACCGCTCATGACTGTGATTGTGCAGATTTGCATATTTGATGAGTCGGAAAACTCCCCGCCGGTTTCAATCAGTCGTCGAACTTTCCGCTGAAACATCCGCGTGGAATTTTCAAGGCGCAGTTTTCCAAAATACCGCTTGTTCGCTGACCGAACTACCCGACAGACAACCTCCGCAGATTCAGTGCAGATTATTCGCCAAACCAACTTCGCGGAAAAACTCCGAAACAGAACTATTTTGGAAATCTATAGCCGCACCGATTATGCCACAGGAACACAAAAAGCACTTCAGTCCATTGTGTTTCCGGCTGCTTCAGTTAAATCCGAGCACACTTCCAAAAAGACAAGGAATAGCCCGGAAATAAAACTACCAATTCATCACTGAGCAGCAAAGCTTGGCAGAGTTTTCGCTAAGGTGTTCCTTATTCTTTGCGAAGTTTCTGCCCTCTCAGCCACTCTGCGGTGAATTGGTAGAGTTAAATCCAAACTATTCCCAAGATTCCGGTCCCCCAGTGCGGGGTCTACCCGAATACAAGGCTTTCGATTCTGCGGCACTTGCCACAAATGCTGTTAGTTTTTTGTGTTGTCATCACCGCTTTCACGCGGCTGTTGCGACAATCCGAAGAATGGGAACGAATCCCGGAACGGAACGTCGTTGGCGTTCACATTGTCGCCAAGGGGGTTTTGGTTGGCGACAAAGAAGAGAATCGTGTCAATCACGTCATCCGCCAAGCGCCTGCCATTCGGGAACCCTGCTCCGGCATTAGTGCCGCTGCCGGGGCCCGTGTTGGCTCTGTTTAGATCGAGACGCAAAATGTCGCCCCTGGATACAGCGACGGTGGCAAGAACGCCGATGTTGGTCGTGTTCGTGCCAAGCGCGGTAAGTGTACCGACAATCACACCGGCAAAACGGCCATCGGCATCATCCATTGTCGAAGCAAGGTTGTATTCATTCTTGCGCGAGTAAGGTGTTAGCGCGACGTTGACGGCAGGTATGCCTGTCCGATCAGCATTAACGTAAGTGGGAGAGGCAAATCGGCTCGGCGCGCGCAAAACTGAACTGACCCGGCGTTGCGTGCGCGTACTCATTCCGATTGAGTTATTCGCCACATTCAAACGTGACCGTAGTAACTGCGCTGGAATGCTTAAACCAATCGCCAGAGTATTGTATCCGGCAAAACTGTCGCGCGCGCGATTGAAAAACGCTGGATTCGGCGCACCAGCCAAAACCGACCCGACGAACCTGTTGAACCCAGCAATATCAAAGAAGAACGGATCGTCCACCAAGCCCGCATGGAAGGCGATTCCAGTTCCTGAATCCGTTGTGACGACAGGCAACGGCGCGGTTACGTTCAGGTTCGCCGGCGTGGACTGCGCCGTGAAGGTGGGGAAGAAAGTGGAACTGATCGTTGCCGTTTGCGGCGTCGCTCCCGAATTGATCTTTTCCGAGAAGGCCACGTCAATAAATCCATCCGGATTGGCGTCGCCATTGGCTTCGATTTCGAACCGGTAACGCAGGTTATGATCGAAGACGCCAAAGTTGACAGCTTCCGCCGGCACGATGAAACCATGGAATGTCATCAACATCACGACTTTGGTGTTATCCGTCGGATCCAGGAATAAGTAGGCGTCGTTAATATCCGCAGAACGATCCACGCCGACAGCCGGGCCGTCGCCGTGATCCGCCGCGCCGACGCGCACGGTCGGAATCGCTACCAAAACCAGCAATAAATTCAGCGCCAATGCCAGCGCCGCGAACTTTTTGTTTTGACTGCTCAAATGCAACATGGAACTCTCCTTAAACTTTAAGAATGACCGGCTCGATGAGCCGATCCGTTTCGTTTCAATCGGCTGTTTGAACGTCCGCCTTCGGCGATCATCACTCTTTGAAAATGAAATGGCGTGAAGCGAACTGCTCGAATTGCGTCCGGCGCAAGCCGCCGTTTTCCCCGTCGGCGTTTGCCGAAAGCGTTCGCCCCGGCGCGGCAGTCTGGAATTCGCCAGCACTGGCTGCGGGATTCAATCTGCTCAGCGTCAGCGTGTAAGCGCCAGTTCGCCCAGGCTCATAAGGCGTGGCCAAAATGATGTAATTGCCGCTTTGCTGAAGGTTTTTGGTCAGCAACGAATCGCGTCCCTGCGCGCCGCCGCCGCTGTTGTCGTCGAATTCGACCAGATCGCCGTTTTCGGCGTTGAGAATCAGGAAGGAATCGAACGCCGTTGAAGTCATCCTGATCTGCACCACGTCGCCTGCGGTGCCGGCAAACCAGTAAGCGTCAAGGCGGGTTCCGGCGGAAGTCACCAAGTCTGTGTTGCCGATGGTCGCGCCGTTGGTTGTCGTGCCGTAGTTGATGGATTGCATAGCGTTGGAAGCGACGCTGAGTTGATAGCCGCCGGTCGCGTTCGGATCGCTGTCGGCGCTGGTGACGATGACCAGATAATTGCCCGCTTCGCGCAACACTGCCAGCAACAGGGCATTGTCGTTTTCGATGCGCCCGTTGCCGAGTCCGCCAGTGTTGTCATCACTGGCCAGAATCACCAGCGAACCGTCCGTCCGTTGCTGCGCGATGGCCGCCACGGCATTGAACTGCACCGTCCGCAAATCCACCGCCACTGCGGTGTTGGCCGCCGTGGTCGTCAGCCGATAAGCGTCGAAAAAATACGTCCGCCCGGATCCGTCGCCCGATCCTTGAAGCTGATCGTCAGTGGAAAGTACGCCGAAAACGCCAGTCCCGGCGGTGATCGGATCGGCGCGAATCGGCGGCGGCGTGCCGCCAATCAGAATCGTCGGCGAGTTCGACACGCGCCCGGCAATGTTCAATCGAACTCTGACCGATCCCTGCCCGGATAATTGCGGCGGGATGATGATGTTCAATTGATCCAGTCCTGTAATGCTCGAACGCCCGGCATAAGCCACCGTTGCGGGAACGCCTTGAATCGTCGCCACGACGGCTTCGGCCACGCCGTTTCCATCGTTCGGATTGGCTGCGGCTGCGTTTCGCACTCCGGTGGCAAACAGCACCAGATAAGTTGGCCGATTCGGAGTGCCCGCGTTGACCTCGCGTTCGCTGCCGTCAGGATTGCTGGTCGGCTGATAATTCGCGCCATCAGTGGTCACCAGCGCCACTGCCGCGCCGGAACCATTGCCTCTGGCAGTGAAAATTCCCGGCGCGGCCCGCTGCACATTAATGGATGTGGTTCGCGTCGTACTGTCCGAATTGGTTACGACCAGGGAGTTCGCGCCGTCTGGCAGATTGGCTGGCAGCACAAAATTGATTTGAGACGGGCTGACCACGATCAAGCCGGAATCAATTCCGTTGACCGTCACGCGGACGCCGCCTAGCGTGGTGGGTAATTGCGCGGATGGAGCCGTGAAGGTTTGCCCTCCGGTGGTTGCGAAGACCCCGAATGCCGCCGCCATCGAATCCGGCGCTAAAACATCCGTGGCAAAACTGGCGGCATTGACGGCAACTACGCTGGGAGCCTGCGCCCTGGCGGAATTAATTTCCCGCACAGTCGTCAGCCATCCCAACGCTCCGATCAGTCCCACCAAGCAAAAGCAAAACCTGATGAGTCTCCTTCCGAAAAATCGGTGAGAGATAAGGTAGTAGCGTTTCATTGATGCGTCTTAACTCCTTGCAGCCATTCGGGGACACGCTCCTGGGAAAAATACAGCCATCCCGAAGGGAACCTGCCCATCGAATCGCTGCGATGTTCCCGCCGCTGTATACGGTCAAGGAATTTGACATTTTGTTATACGCGCCGCGTCCAACGTCCCGGCACGCACACGAACCTGCTGGGGACCTGGTTTTGAAGAGCCTACTTTGA
>CAZRXE010000998.1:0-6650 GCA_964603695.1 uncultured Heliomicrobium sp. | reverse complement strand
GGCGGCCGGAGAGATTAGCCGAGGGCGCAACCAGCGGCACTCCGCAGGCTGCCAGGAATTGTTTGGCGATTGGATGTTGCGGCATGCGTACGCCGATGGTTTGCAAACCGGCGGTGGCGACAAGAGGAACTTGGGAGTGTTTCGGTAACACGACGGTCAGCGGGCCGGGAAAAAAGGCTTCAATCAATTTTTGCGCCGCCGGAGTAATTTGGCTGGTGATGCCGCGCAGTTGCGCTAGATCGGAAATATGCGCGATGAGCGGGTTGTCCGTGGGACGGCCTTTAGCTTCGAAGATTTTGCGGATGGCGGCTTCGTTGAAGATGTTCGCACCCAGGCCGTAAACCGTTTCGGTGGGGAAGGCGACGATTTCGCCGTAAGCGATGTAGCGCGCGGCCAGCGATGGAGAGTGCGTGGTTTTGGTGTTCATCGGGGGCCGGTGATGGATGGTTGGTGGTTGGTGGTTGGTGGTTGGTGATTGACTCACCAGCCACCAACCACCAATTACTAATTCGAGATGCCGCGTCCGACGGTGGTGAAATTGAGCGTAGTCGCGGTTGCGTTGAAATCCAGGAAAGAAGGGGAAAAGTTAGTCCGAATCTTGCTGGGCGTCACGCGGTAAGTTGTTCCCGGCTCGAATCCTGTCTGACTCCAATTGCCGTTGTCATCGGTTTGCACTGAAAAAGGAATTTCGCCGCCGCCGTTCACGCGCGAGAAAGTCAGCGTCACGCCACTGACTGACGCGCCTCTTGCACCGGTCACCCGCCCGGAAACAGTGAACATAGGTTGAGCGCCGGGTTGCGAAATCGTCACCACGCGACCGGCGATGGTCAGCGTGCCTTTGCGTGCTGCCGAACTGGTGTTGGGCGCGACGCTGAAAAAGACCGCGCTCAAACCAGTGCCGGTTTGTCCGGCATTGATCGTGATCCAGTCAGCGTTGCTCACCGCGCGCCAGGTGACGCTGGGCAAGGCACTGACGGTCACATCCGCGCTGCCGCCTTTGACGCCGAAAAGAAACTCCGTCGTGCTCAGCGAAGTCGCAGCCAGATCAATCGCCGCGCGAACGTCCAAGCGACCATAGCCATACACTGTGTTCGGAAAAGTGCGGTCGTTGCTGTTGCAATCGCTGGTGAAAACGTGGACGGCGGATTCATTGAGAATATTGCGCACGACGTCCACCTGCCCCCGCAACGAAGGATAGGCCGATAACAACAACGCCGCAGCTCCGGCTACGTGCGGAGTCGCCATCGAAGTGCCGCTCAGGAAACTGTACGCGCCGCCGCGAATCGCCGACCGCACGCTGACGCCCGGCGCTGTGATGTCCGGCTTGGTGCGGTTGCTGCCATCCGCCGTGACAGGCCCGCGACCGCTGAAACTGGCAATGAGTCCAGTGCTGGCATTGATTGCGCCGACTGTATAACCGGCGTCGTAAATGCCTGGCGGCGAGGAAACAGTGTTGCAGCCTCTGGCGCCGTCATTGCCCGCTGCCACGACTGTCAGAATGCCTGCGGCGCGTTGCGCGTCCAGCGCGGTTTTCAAGGTGTTCGGTTCGCAACCTTCGGAAGGCGGGCAAGTCCAGGAATTAGTGGTGATGTCAGGCGCTTTCGATGGATCACCTTGCGCGGGCGTGCCGCCAACCGGATATGGCGCGAGCATGAATTCAAAGCATTCAATGTAGCGCGCGGGCGTGCCGTTGCCGCGATCCATGTTTCGGCAGCCGATGAATTTTGCGCCGGGCGCAACGCCGATCTGATTGTTCGCGCCGTCCGTTCCGATGGAGGAACCCAGCGAATGCGTGCCGTGATTGTCGTCATCGCAGGGCGCTGTCGCGTCTGTGCCGCAATTGCCGCCCGTCGTGCCGGGGCCGGCGTGAATGCTGTCGTGCCAGTTATAATCGTGATTGGCGTTTGTGCCATCCCAACCGCGATAACGGTTTTTGAGCGCGGGGTGCGTCCAATCAATGCCAGTGTCTTGTCCGCCGATGGTGATTCCTTGTCCGGTAAAGCCTTGCGCCCAGACTTCAGGCGCGCGGACGTTGGCAACGCCAGGTTCCACTGCTTCCGGCGCTGCGCTCAGATTCAGCACATCCTGCAAGGTCAGTTCGACAGGCTCAACGCCGCGCAGCTTTGGATTGCCGAGCACATTCGCGACTTCGGCGCGCGCGGCGATTTCCAGCGCGACTTCCTGCGTGGCTTTTACCCAAACGGCATTGACGATGTAAAAGGGACGGTGTTCGATCCGGCGTTCCGTCAGCCAGTTCAGCAAGGAAGCCTGGGAGGTTTCGGCTTTGGCGCGGAGGGTTTCAAAAACGTAGCGGCCTTTTTCTTCTTTCGTTTCCAGCTTCGCCGCGCCGCTCAAATCAGCTTGCTCTCCCAACACGACCAAAAATTCAGCTTCTTCGCCGGCGGCGGTTTGGGCCATCACCCACGGCGCAATTTTCTTCGCTGCCTGCAAACGCGAGGCGTGCGGATTGACGCTGTTTACGACTCTGTTCTCGGATTTGGCTCTGGCGATCAACCCGCCCGCCAGCAATCCAATCGCAACAAGCAGCCATAACAGCACTACAAAACGCGATCTTTTCATTGCGACACGACTCCTTCAGCTCTGTGTGAGCAGTTTGTGTTTTCCTGTTCGAACAGGATCGGGGCAAGAATTATTCAGGTATGAACTGTTTTGCGGGGTCGGGGCGGAATGTCGAGCGGCAATTGTGCATATTCGGCTGCCGCTTGTCCATTACTGAAGTTTGCCGGTGAAAAAGAAAATCCTTCGGGCGTACAACAAATTCAGTCATCCATTCAAAAGAAAGAAACTCCATCAAGTTTAGTATCTCATCGCCTGCACAGCGTCATCCGACCAAGCTTCGAGCGGGGCGTAAGCGTCCGTCAGAACGATTGCGCCTTCGCGCCGTAACTCCACGCGCGAGGCGAAAACCGATTCCACGTAATTCAATTTGCGAATCTCTTCCGAAGTTTTCATCGTGAACGGAGCGGGCGTTTCGGGCAGTTCGCCGCAGACCAGAAACATCGTCGAAACCAGGTCGTCGCGCTTGCCGGATTGATACCAGTTCGGCGCGAAAGCTTGTGTTTTGCCGAACTCGCTTTCCAGCGTCATCGCTACTGAAGAAACCAGCTTGGCCGCATTACCGCGCAACCCGCCGACGATGTTGGCAACGACCAATCCGTTCGGCGCAAGGCATTTTTTCAAATCGGCGAAAGCTTCGCGTGTCAACAAATGAAACGGTGGCGAATCTCCGCTGAAAGCATCCAGCACAATCACGTCGAACTTTTCCTGCAAGCGCGCGGTTTCCGTTCGCGCATCGCCGATGATGACTTTGACCGACGCGGGCAGCCCGAAATATTGCCGCGCGACTTTTTCCGATTCAGGATCAATTTCAATGACCGTCACATCGCTTCCGGCTTCGGCCATCGCCCGCGCATAAACGCCCGCGCCCAGACCCCAAATCAACAATTTTTTCGGAACGCCTTTGGCCGTGGCCAGCCTTTCCAAACCGTAGGCGTAACGCGCATAAGAAACATCGCCAATCAAAGAACCCTGCTGCACGCCGTTCAAAAACAAATACCGGACGCTGCCTTCATCGCTGACCACCAAATCTCCATACGCTGACGGCACGCGCGCCGTTACGCGAAATGCTTTGTTTTTGTAATAGACCTCGCGGTCGGCGTCCTGCCCCGCGACCGCCGTTCCCACCGAAGCCAGCGCCAAACCGATCAGAAGCAAAGCGGCCTGCTGCATGCGCTTGCTTGTCAGCAAATACCACAGCGGAACAATGGCCAACGCCACTGCCGTGCCGATGATCGCCACGTGAATGTTCAAATTGGGAATAATCAGAAGAGAAACCGCCAGACTTCCAATGACCGAACCGATGGTGGAAATGGCGTAAAGATTGCCGACGCTGCGTCCCAAATGCATTTGATCCGCCGCCGCGCGCACAGCCATCGGCGAAACCATTCCCAGCAGCAAGAGCGTCGGCAGAAAAAGCAGAACCGCCGCGACAAAGGTTCCGCTGACCATTCCCGCGCCGTAAGCCACGTTCAGCACCGGTCGCGTAATCACGTCGGCCAGCAACAGCGTGCCTGCCGCAATCGCCATCACCGTCATCAACGTGCCCAGGCCGGGACGTTTGTCGGCGATGCGTCCGCCCCAGGCGTAACCAATCGCCAACGATGCTAATGTCACCGTAATCAGCGCGCTCCAAACGTGAAGCGTCGTACCGAAGACCGGCGCGAGCACGCGTGAGCCTAAAATTTCCACCACCATGACCGAAGCGCCGCCGATCACCACTGCTGCGCGCAACATCAAGGTCGAAATGCCTGATGTTTCCGCAGCGACTGAATCAGCCTGCTTGACAGTCTTTGCTTTTGCGCTTGCTTGCACGGGAAAAAGTCCTCCGAAAGATGAATTCGATAAATGTGAAGAAGTCAGTGAGGCATCGAAACCGCGTTGCGCGAACGTTTGCAGGAACCAACAATACTGCAACCAGTCCGGCAGCGCCGCGAGAGAATAAGTCATCTTGCGCCGATTTTCCATCAAGTGAATTGAACGCGCGCTGTTGCAATCACAAAACGAACGCCCGCTAGAGTTACGGTTTTTGCGGAAATTCCGGTAACTGAACTAAGCTGGCCCGCGTAGGTTTTGCCGTTAACCACCGTTTTGAAACTTAAACCCCAGGAGAACCATGAGAAAGACTCGTACCCGCCGTTCCGCCGGCAGTCCAGGTTCGGATTCACAACTGGATCGCCGCTCATTCGTCAAACTCTTGCCCGCCGCCACTGCCGCCGGAATGACGCTTCCGAGCGCGCCGAATACAGAAGCCGCAGAAGCCGCGCCGCCGCAAAATCGGCAAAACCAGCAAGGCGCGCAAAGAATTTCGCGCGAAGCGATGCACGCCGCCGAACAATTGATCGGCATTGAAATGACCGAAGCCCACGAAATGATGGCGCTGCCCGGCGTCAATCGGAACCTGTCGAGTTACGAAGCCCTGCGAAAGATTGACGTGCCGCTCGATACCGAACCCGCAACGGCCTTTCATCCGGCACTGCCCGGAAAGTTGAAACAGTACCGCGCTCGCAAGGCTGCTGCGGGCAAATCGAAAGCACGCGCCGGGAGACCTGCGCTTCTCAAATTCAATTCGGTGGACGATCTGGCCTTCGCCCCCGTCGCGCAATTGGCCGAACTCGTGCGCGCGCACAAAGTCTCTTCGGTTGAATTGACCAAAATGTATTTGTCGCGGTTGAAAAAATACGGCGACAAGCTGCTGTGCGTTGTCACGTTGACCGAAGATCTGGCAATGCAGCAGGCCGAAGCCGCCGACCGCGAAATCAAAAGCGGCAAATATCGCGGCCCGCTGCACGGCATTCCATGCGGCGTAAAAGACCTGTTCGCCACCAAAGGCATCAAGACGACCTGGGGCGCGGAGCCTTATAAAGATCAGGTCATTGATTACGATTCGACCGTTGTCGAAAGGCTGCGCGAAGCGGGCGCGGTGCTGGTCGCCAAACTCTCGATGGGCGCGCTGGCGCAGGGCGGACGCTGGTTCAGAGGCGTAACGCGCAATCCCTGGCAGCCGGAAGAAGCGCAGGTCGGCTCTTCGGGTTCATCGGCAGGTTCGGCGTCGGCGACTTCGGCGGGTTTGGTTGGATTTTCGATTGGGACGGAAACGCTGGGTTCGATTGTTTCGCCATCCTCGCGCTGCGGTGTGGCGGGCTTGCGACCGACTTATGGGCGTGTCAGCCGTTACGGCGCGATGGGCCTGAGCTGGACAATGGACAAGATCGGCCCCATTTGTCGAAGCGTGGAAGATTGCGCGTTGGTGCTGGCCGCCATTCACGGCCCGGACGGACACGACTTGACCGTCGAAGACGTGCCCTTCGACTGGAACCCGGACCGACCGCTGGCGCAAATGAAGATCGGTTACATCAAAGCCGAGTTCGAGCAAGGCAACAACGAAGAGCGCAAGAAAATGTATCAGGACGCGCTCGACGCTTTGCGCAAAGCCGGAGCCGATCTGCAACCGTTTGAACTGCCGAAATTCGACCCGCAATCCTTGCGCATTATTTTAAACGCCGAAGCCGCCGCCGCTTTCGACGACATCACGCGCGATGGCCGCGTCAATCAACTCTCCGGGCAAAGTCCAGCCGATTGGCCGAACAGCTTCCGCACGGCGCGTTTCATTCCAGCAGTAGAATACATTCGCGCCCAACGCGCCCGCACTTTGCTGATGCGCGAAATGGACAAGCTGATGGCGAACTGGGATGTCTTCGTCACGCCCGCGCCGGGCAGCGCCAGTTTGCTGGTGACTAATCTGACAGGCCATCCGGCGGCGGTCGTGCCTTGCGGTTTCATCAACAACCTGCCGCAGGCGATTATGTTCACCGGCAATCTGTATGACGAAGCGGCTCCGGCGCGCGTGGCGCTGGCTTACGAGCGCGCGACCGAATGGCACAAGAAGTACCCGAAGTTGGATTGAGAAAACCTGGCGGGAAAAAGGCGAGGTTAAGTAGTCGGGCAAATGTTTTGAGGTAGAATGAGCAGCATGAGAACCCCGACCAAATTCGTCAAACCGCTCACCGAGGTGCAACAACTCCGCCTCAGGGAGAGTCACAAAAATGATTCCTCCGCTCGGACTCGGATGC
>CAZRXE010000997.1:0-4849 GCA_964603695.1 uncultured Heliomicrobium sp. | reverse complement strand
ACCCAACCAAACCGTGAATCCAGAAAGAAGACGACATTTAAGTCGCGCTTTGATTTGTCTTGAAACGCAATTGACCATTGCGCCTGGGCTGAAACACACATCACCAAAAAGAAAACCGCAATCAGCAAAACTTGTTTGCAGCGATTCATAATTGCTCCTTCTCCAATTATTATTGGAATGTTTATTTTTGAAGCTGCGAGGCGGGCTGCGTTCGTCCCGGCGAGCGCAGTCCGAAATCGGGAATACGAAGTTTGAAATCCAGCAAAGTGTCGCGCGAGCCGAACGCAATCGTGCGTCCCAACATATCAACCGCGATTTCTAGTGAACGATCACGCCCGGCAGTCAAGTCCGCGATTCGAACTTCGACTTGCCGGTCGGGTTTGACGCCTACGCCTTCAACTCGGCGTCCAAGTGCAGTTCGATAATCTGTGTCGCTGATGTTCAATTTGCCGCCGTCTGAAAGTTTCAAGGTGCGGCTCACACCCAGCAGACATCCGCAAGTTGCCGGATTTGTGCCAAGGATCAACGCGCGTTTTCGCTCCTGCATTGCCGCCGCGAAAATCTCCGAACCACTGGCCGACCGCGAACTGACAAGCACAATCAGCGGTTCCCGATAGACATTGCGTAGCTTTTGCGTCCGGCGATGAGTCGAGCGCCCGTAGCGCGTGATGAACTCTCCCAGATCGGTTTCTTCGGCGAAAAAATAGCTGGCAATCTGCGAAACCGTTGTGACAAAGCCGCCGCCATTGTTGCGCAAATCCAGAATCAATCCTCGCGTCCCTTGCATCTGCTGCATGGCCATATCAAAGTCGCGCTCAATCTCCGGCCCAAAACCTGTCACTTCGATATAACCAAGTTTGTAAGGTAGTTGGCGTGCGCTCACTCGACGTTGGAATTCCGTGTGACGACGAGCCAGCATTACCGTTTTTTGCCGTCCGTCTTGATCCGCAAACGTGACGGAAACGGGCTGATCCTTTGGGCCGTAAAAAAGTCTGTCGAGGCTTTGCAAATCCAGCGCGATGGACGTGGAGCTTTCGCCAATCTCCTTGCGCACTTTCTGTAACACGGTATCAACCGATTGACCATCCACTTTCAAAACTATTTGTCCGGGGTAAATTCCGTGCTTAACAATATCGGAATTTGGATCAACCCAGGTCACGACTGGCTGTCCTTCAATGCGACGGACGACCAAGCCAATCGTTACGCCCGAAGGCCGGTAACGGTCAAATCCGTCTTCCGGCGAATAGATTCGAGTGTGCGCGTCGCCCAGTTTGCCCAGCATTTGCCGTAGCACACGGTAAAGCTCTGTATTGGTGGCTGCCGATTCTGCCTGCGAACGAAAGACTTCTTTCTGTTGCCGCCAGTCCACGCCGCGAAAGTTTTTGTCGTAGTAGTTATCGTAAACAGCGCGCCAAACCTGATCGAAAACTCTGATGCGCTCTTCGCGTGGGAGTGGGATGGAAGTCTGTTGCGTGTGAACGGTACGCGGCAAGAGCGCCAGCAGCGCGACAAAAGTGAAACAAAGCAGCCTAAATGCTAGTGCGGATTTACCCATCATGACGAAGACGAATTGCTAAAGTTGGTTTACGGTTTGGGGCGTCCGGAAGTTTGAGTTGGAATTTGCTTGATGTTTTGCAGGCTGCGTTTGAGGCGTTCGATTTCCTCTTGTCGTTCTGCCTGCGAAAGGGGACGGCGGAAATTATACCTGACCAATCCTTTGATTGTTAGCGGCTTTTCGCCGCGCAGGGCTGGTTTGAATCGCAATTTTTTGACGGTCGCCACCGCTGATTCATCCAGACCAAAGCCCGCCCAACGCACAATTTCGATTTCGCCAATGGTTCCGTCTTCGCGAAAGACTGCTTCCAATTCCACTGTCGCAATAATGCCGGCCAGGTCTGCTTGTTCCGTGTATTCGGGTTTAATGCGTTGGTAAAAAAACGGTTGCAGAACGCCTTCCGCTGCCAGATCGTCCGTCAACACTTCAACCGGAGGCGGTGATGGTTGGCCGACGTTCTCAATTGCCGCAGCTTGAAGCTGGCGCGCGATGGAGATGGCTTCGGCATAACGTGGCCAGTCCTGTTTGAGCTTTTCTTTGAGTTGCTCCATCGCCTGCTGCTCTTGTTGAGCTTTGGCTTGTTCGTAAAAAAATTGAATCAACCTGCCCGAGCGGGCTTCGACGAAAAACAATCCCGCTAACGCATCGAAATAAAACTGCTCGCCCGCAGCCAGTCGCCTCGCGCTTTGAATTTTGCCCAGCACATAAAAATCGCAGCCGATGCCTTGCCCCAAAGCGCGTGCTTCATCGCGGCTCAGATTCAAACTACCCGCATAAGCCGCGCCGTGGGCCGCCAGCCGAATCAGGTCTTGATCCAGCAATTCAAACCTGTCTGTTGAAGCTTTCGCCAAATCCCGAAGTAGGCCGGAAACTTCCTTATTTTCGTCTCCAACTAAATCAACGATGGCCAACCGTGTCGGTGATTGCGCCCAAACAATAGGCCCGCCCAAAAGCGCAAAAAGAAAAGTGAAGACCAGCCTCAATTTCATCTAGCCTCCTTTATCGCGTCGCTCACTTCCGCGGGGAAGCAAAGACGCCGCAGTTCATACCCACGCATTCCGCGCACAACGCCGGAAACATCGGCGATGTCGGCAAGTTCCACGGAGCCGCTGCGTTGAATCAGCAATCGCGCTTTGCCTTCCGGGCGGTAGTAACTGTAATAAGGAATGTCTGCCGCGCGGTCTTCGATCAGATAATAAGCTGGATCGAAACCCAGCGCGGTCACGCGCTGCGCGGCTTTGTCCAGAAATTCGGCGCGTTCGCCATCAGGTATTTCCAGATCAATTGCCTTGAACAAGCGGCGTTCGAGAAACCGCCGCGCCAAATCTCTCAAGATCGCGTCCGGTTCGCGCGTCCACTGTTTGAGATGAAACATCACGTCGTGATCGTCAAAGCGTAAATACTCCGCCGTAGTCAGTTCCTCGCCTTTCAGCACCCGCTCCATCACCGAATCGGCCACAACGAATTTCAACTCGCCCGCCCGCATCAAAAACACGGCGCGGCGCAAGATGCTCATCAGCACCGTTTCCGCCGAACGCAGGCTACGATGAAAGTAAACCTGACGAAACATATAAAACCGCGCCTGCAAGTATTCTTCGACGGCGTAAAGCCCATTGGCCGCAACGTAAATGCGCTCGTTTGCCTCGTCAATTTCCAGTGCGTGGAGAATCCATTCCAGATCGTAATTGCCGTATTTCGCCCCTGTCATCAAACTGTCGCGCAGCAAGTAATCGAAGCGGTCAACGTCAAGCTGCGACGAAACCAGATCGCCGATAAATGCCGGATGGTAACGATGCTCAATCGCAGCAATTACTTTTTCCGGCAGCGTAGAATCAAAAGCGGAAAGCAGTTGATTAACTGTTGTCGCCAGATCGGCGATGATTTGCGTCGTCCAGCGTTCGTGGTTATGTCTGAGAACTTTTTCAATGACGTGGGAGAAAGGCCCGTGCCCCAAATCGTGAAGCAACGCCGCCGCCCGTGCCACCACGCGCGATTCGTCACTGATCGAGTATCGTTTGCCGAGATGATCCAGCACGCGCGTCATAATGTGCATTACGCCTAGACTGTGCGTGAATCGCGAATGCTCCGCGCCTTGAAAGGTGTAAAGCGCCAGACCGAGTTGTTTGATGTACCGCAGCCGCTGGAATTCCGGGCTGTCAATCAGTCGCACCAGCAGCGCATCGTCCGGTTGCGACAACGACAGCGCAATGATGTTGTGGACGGGATCGCGGTAGAGACGTTCCATAACTCAAACCGTTTGCATCAGCCTGGTCAGCAACGCCGCGCGGCGCGGAATGTCGCTGATGATAATGTGTTCGTGATCGGCATGCGCGCCCGCGCCATCCACTCCCAGCCCGTCCAACGTCGGCACGCCCATCGCCGCCGTGAAGTTGCCGTCCGATCCGCCGCCGACAACGGCATCTTTCAAATCAAAACCGATTTCAGCAGCCAATGCCCGCGCGTGTTCGTAAAGCGCGATGTTCCTCTCCGAGCGCGGCATCGGTGGACGATTAACGCCGCCGGTGATTTCCAATTGCGCCTCCGCCAAAACCGGTTGTAGGCCGCGAATGTCGCGGACGATTCGCTCGCCGTCTTCGGGCGTCCAGAATCGCACGTCAGCTTTGGCCGTGGCCTCTGCCGGAACGACATTCAACGCCGAACCACCGTTCATTAAACCCACGCTGACCGTCACGCCACGCTCGTGATCGTTCATCGCGGCCAACCGCACCACCTGATGCGAAAGCTCCACAATCGCATTGACGCCTTTGCGCGGATCAAGCCCGGCATGCGCGGCGCGACCAATAGTTTTGATCGTAAAAACGCCAATGCCTTTGCGCCCGGTTTTGACCACTCCGCCGGTGATGGGTGGTTCCAACACCAACGCCGCTGCGGCATTTCTGGCTTCTTCTTCCACCAGTGGACGCGAAGTTTTGCTTCCAATTTCCTCATCGCAAGTCAGCAGCAGTGTGATGGGGCGCTTCGTTTGCAAGGCAAATGTCTGAATGGCGTTCAAACATTCGATTGCAACAACAATTCCTGATTTCATATCGAAAATGCCTGGGCCGTGCGCGGCACCTTCGGGCGTGATGCGAAACGGCATTCGCTCAAGCGTTCCTACCGGCCAAACCGTATCGAGATGACCGATCACGAGCAGGCGAGGCATTGTTAGGGAGTGTCCGAAATCGAATCTGGCTCGCAGATGGGTTCCAAATCCCCGCTGCGGCGTCAATTCGACGGAGCCTCCCAATTCCTGAAATTTACCGGCAACAAACCCGGCGATTTCGTTCAGCCGGG
>CAZRXE010000996.1:0-12294 GCA_964603695.1 uncultured Heliomicrobium sp. | reverse complement strand
CAATCCGGCCCGCGACCCAGGATGAAAATGGACTGGGCAGGAGGGTTGAAACATTTGCGCGATCAATACACTTCCGTCGAGTTACAAAAAGAAGCCAGCCGCTGGCGTGAAGAAAGCGCAATGGCTTATGCCCAAACTGAGAATGAGTAGCCCTGACTTATGAAGCTACTTCTCGATGCCAACATATTTCTGGAAGTTCTATTGCAGCAGCAACAGGCTCCCGTTGCTGAGAAATTGCTGGACAATCACGCCGCGCACGAACTTTATATTTCGGATTTCGCGTTACACGCTATTTGCTTGGTGGCGCTGCGTCATAAGGCGTTTGGCATTTTGACAAATTTTCTCTCCGACGTTGTGAGCCTGGGCAGCATCAAAGTTATTTCCCTTGCATCGCAGGATTTAATTGAAGCGGTGGATACAGTTCAATTGTTCAAACTCGATTTTGATGATGCGTACCAGTATGTTTTGGCAGAGAAACACCAAATGACACTGGTTAGTTTTGATAGTGATTTCGACAAGACTCCACGCGGGCGGCAAACGCCCCAGGCCATCAACCAAATGGCACCTGCAAATAACCCAACTTCATAGGATCAACCATGAAACGTATTGCTGCGTTACTTTTAACCTTTGCGCTCACACTCCAACTCAATCTCGCGTTCGTCAGCGCCGACACGCGCCCCGCGCCTGAAGATCGCGGCGCGAGCGGATTGGCACTGACGTTGCGCCGCTTGCAAACCATTGCCAGCGCCTTGCATACCGCCGCGCATCCCGATGACGAAAGCACGGAAATGCTGGCTTATTTATCGCGCGCCATCGGCGCTCGCACGGCTTATCTGGCGCTCAATCGCGGCGAAGGCGGGCAGAACGGCATCGGTCCCGAACTCGGCGAAGCTCTCGGCGTCATCCGCTCCGAAGAATTGTTGGCCGCGCGCAAACTGGACGGCGGCGAGCAATACTTCACGCGGGCGATGGATTTTGGCTTCACCCGCTCGCCGGAAGAAACCTTTCAGAAATGGAATCGCGAAGAAATCCTCGGTGACGTGGTGCGCGTCATTCGGACTATGCGCCCGCTGGTCGTGGTCAATGGATTCAGCGGCACCGCGCAGGACGGTCACGGCCAACATCAGGTCGCCGGTTTGCTGGCCCCCGAAGCCATTAAAGCCGCCGCCGATCCCGCGCGCTTCCCCGAACAGATCAAAGAAGGATTGCAACCCTGGCAGGTGCTGAAGGTTTACGCCCGCCGCTTCGGCGGCGGCGGCGCAGGCCCGCGAGCCGAGTTCGATGTCGGCGCGTATGACCCGGTGCTGGGCCGTTCCTACAACGAACTTGCATCAGATGGACGCAGCCGCCACCGCTCGCAGGATTTCGGAATGATTCAAAGCAAAGGATCGCAGGTGCGCAGTTTCCCGCGGTTGTCTTCCGCTGTTGAAACCCCGGAAAAAGAAAGCAGCTTGTTCACAGGCATTGATGTCACCATCACCGGCATCGCCAAATTCGCGGGCGCGGGCGGCGAACGCTTGCTACCCGCGCTGACCAAGATCAAAGACGCCGCCGCCAAAGCGCAAGCTGAGTTCCGCATCGCGCAGCCTGACTTGATCGCCCCGCATCTGGCTGCGGGTTTGCACGAAGTCCGTGCGCTGCGCGGTCAAATTGGCAATCTGGACGCGGTTTCCAAAGCAAATGTGGATTTGCTGCTTGCACGCAAGGAGCATGAATTCAACGATGCGCTGGCCAAAGCGCACGGCGTCGTGGTGGATGCCCTGAGCAACACCGAAATTGTCACGCACGGCGAAGCCGTGGATGTCGCCGCGCACGTTTATTTCGCCGCTTCGGCGGGGAATCCGTCTCCTGCGGCGGCGCTGATGACCGGCAAAGGCTTCAACGTTGTTCCCACCGAAGCGCAACCGGAACAGCCCGCCAGCGGAATGGCGATGTTGCGAGGTCGCGAAACGCCGAATTTCGTCGCACGCTTCCGCGCCACGGCTACCAACGAAGCCGCCAACACGCAGCCTTACTGGTTGGCCAAAGCCCGCACCAAAGATCAGTTTGATTGGGACAACTCGATGCCGCTCAATCAACCTTTCGGCCCGCCCGTGGCCACGATGCGCGTGGAACTGACGCTGAACGGCGAGCGCGTCGCGATCAACCAGCCGGTTGAATACCGCTTCGCCGACAAAACCTTTGGCGAAATCCGTCGCGAATTGAAAGTCGCGCCGGCCATCACCTTGACGGTCAATCCGTCGTTGCTGGTGATTCCGGCGGGAAGCCAGAATCGCACGCGCGAAATAACGGTCGAAATCACGCATAACGCGCGCAAAACCACCAACGGCGCGGTCAAACTGAACGCGCCGCAAGGCTGGCAAATCGTCAACGACAGTCGCCCGCTCGCCTTCACCAAACAGGGCGAAAAAACCGCACGCACGTTCAAAGTCACGCCGCCCGCCGGAGCCAACGGCGCATTCGATTTGCAAGCAGTTGGCGAAGCCGACGGCAAGCAATTCACCACGGGCTATTCGGTGGTTTCCTACCCGCACATCGAAACCCATTTCATTTACCGCCCGGCCCAAATCAAAGTCGAGGTTTTCGACGCGCAGGTCGCGGCCAATTTGAAAGTCGGTTATGTGATGGGCAGCGGCGACGACGGCGCGCGCGCGCTGGAACAGCTTGGCGTCAACGTCCACGTCATCAACCCTACGGAACTGGCGACGGGCGATTTATCCGTTTACGACACCATCGTGCTGGGCATTCGCGTTTACGAAGTCAACGAAGACGTGATGGCCAATAACAAACGGCTGTTGGAATACGTCTCGAACGGCGGAACGCTCGTCGTGCAATACAACAAGGGCGAATACGCGCAGGGTAACTTCGCGCCGTATCCGGTGAAGATGAATCGCGGCGACCGCGTGACGGACGAAAACGCGCCGATCACCATCCTGCAACCGGAACATCCGCTCTTCAATTTCCCGAACAAGATCACGCCGGAAGATTGGAAAGGCTGGGTGCAGGAACGCGGGCTGTATTTCGTCAACGACTTCGATCCGAAATACACGCCGCTGCTGGCCGCGCCGGATGAAACAGGCAAAGCCTTGAATGGCGGCCAACTGATCGCGCCTTACGGCAAAGGCACGTATATCTTCACGGCCTACGCCTGGTTCCGGCAGTTTCCGGCGGGCGTGCCGGGCGCTTACCGGCTGTTTGCGAATCTGGTCAGCTATTCGAAGAAGAAATAAAGAGTAGGCGTTCACGAAAAACCTTACCCCAAGCGTCACAAATGAGAATTGCCAACCATCCCAAACTGTATGCGCTTTTCGGCGTAACGTTATTGGCAATTCTGGGTTGCTGCCTCTTTGCCGTACAACGCATTCTAAAGTTTGAACGGCAAAGGACAGCCATTCACATCCTATACCAAATTCAGCAAAGCTAGACGCAGTTCAAAATCCAGCGAGGTCGCTATGGGACACTGATTGAATTATCAAAAACTGGGCTGATTGAGGGTGGGTTCGCGCTAAACGCTACCTCCAATTTCAAATATTGGGTATCTAACCTCACTCCGACAGCAGCTTGCACACACGCCGACCGAAGGTCATTACGGGCAGGGGATTGTAATTTCGTCCTCTATGAAGATGGCGTACTCTATCGTCGCGGCGGAGAAGACCTTAGTGTCTAAGCCATGAAATCTTCGCCATTACTGGCAAGATATTTTTGACGAATCGCTGAGAGCCGCACCCAGAGCGGGGTTCAGCGGATTTTGCGAGTCGTCCAACTTTTCAAAATGAACCATATTTGGTTCCGGCTTGTCCGGGTTAGAAAATAGGCAGGCAAGCAAGAGCAATGTTGTAAATGTGAAAAGACGAAAACGAAGAAGATCGTGCATTCTAAAGACCTCCTGAAAGTGTTTGTGGCATTGGATTGCTGTTCAAAATTTGGTTGCTGGATAATAATCAGTGCCTCCAAAAGCAACAATCATGCCCATTACTCTGGTGCCTTTGGCCACTTCACTACAGTTTGGCCTCAGTGTTGTATTTGGGGTTTTAATTGAGGAGATCACTGATATGAAGAAAACAGTAGTTGATTGCTTGGGCAGCCGGGCATTCAATCAGCGTGTTTTCCCGATTGTGCTGTCTTTCGTTTTTATTTTGATGTTCTTGGCTCTTGCCAGTTCGCCATTAGCTATACTTACTCCATTGCTTTGGGCAGCGCAGGAAATCAGAATTGAGCCGGACAAGCCAATTGAGCGTGAATTTTCCCCACGACAATCTCACGAATATCAAATTCCTCTACTTACCGGGCAGCTTCTCCGCCTGACCATCGAACCGCAGCGAGCGGATGCGGCTTTGGAGTTAACGGATTCGAGCGGCCAAAAAATCTCCGAAACCAATTTGACCGGAGTCGGCGGGCAAGAAAGGCTTTCCTATCTGACCAGGACTTCCGGAACCTACCGTTTGAAAGTGAACTCGCTGCCGGGGGGCAGGGCGAATGGGTCATACCGGCTGAGTATGGGGCTACAACAACAAGCCTCTCCGCCTGAACAACGAGGGATCGAAGCTGAGCATTTGTTGAATGAAGCACGCCCATTGGTCGAAAACCCCGCGACCGCTGCCTTGGCTGTTCAGAAAACGGAACAGGCGCTGGCGTCTTGGCGGGAATCGGGCGAGCCGTATTGGGAGGCGCATTCCCTGAACCTGCTGGCGGCGGCGTGGTCGGTCCAGGCCAAGCACGAAAAGGCGCTGACGCTGGCGGAAGAAGCAATGGCTCTGGCACGCCGCCGGAAAGATCGCGTGAACGAAGCGCAATCGCTTTATCACGCGGGCAACGCCTTGCGATTGTTGTCCAGGGTGCAACCCGCCAGGGAATCCTTCGAGCAGGCGTTGGCCATCAGCCGCGAACTCGGCGACCGTTGGAACGAAGGGCGCGGGCTTGTCCAGTTGGGAATCCTCTGGCGCACGCTGGGGAATCAGGAAAAAAGTCTGGCACATTACGAACAGGCACTGGCCATCAACCGGGAGGTCAACGACCGCGTGGGCGAAGCTCGTACCCTGAACAGCCTGGGCATTTTTTATCAGCAAGCTGAACAGCGGGAGAAGGCTGCCGAGATTTACGAGCAAGGCCTGACTATCAGCCGCGAGGTAAAAGATCGTGCGATGGAAGCGCGGGTGCTCAACAACTACTAAAAAACGTTAACCTCAGTAATGTTTTATGCTAAATCTAAAACTGCTTGCGAAGTATTCAACCAAGAAGATTTCCATTACCGAATTGGCGGCTGGTAGACTAAACCATTTCCTGAAAAGTGGGCCAGTGCCAATCGCAAATAACAAAAAAGGAGAAACGTATGATTGAGTTTATCTTGATGATTCTTCTCGCGCCTTCGATTGAAGAAGTGAATCCTGATGAATAACGCCTGCGCTTTGGTTTCTGTCAAGCAATCGCCTCTGGGTAAAACTACGTCGGCGTTTCTTGACAGAAATCTTCGTTTAGTAACTTCGTTCTGGAATTCCTGCCATTTCTGGTAGGAATTCCAGAACGAATCGCTGAAAGCCGCTCCTGGAGCGGCTTTCAGTCCAATTTGCAAGCCGTCCAACTTTTCAAGTTTACCTGTTTGGTTCCGGCTCGTCCGGGTTGGGCA
Source organism: uncultured Heliomicrobium sp. (assembly GCA_964603695.1). Classification (GTDB taxonomy): domain Bacteria; phylum Acidobacteriota; class Blastocatellia; order RBC074; family RBC074; genus RBC074. Next base: position 6,671 of record CAZRXE010000996.1, on the reverse strand, counting down.
AAGTCTGGCAAAGCCGCACTGAACCGCCAATCGGTAACCAGTCACAATTGATTGTCAACCAGGACAATCGTCAGCCTGCCAATGGCTTCGACGCTTGCCCATGAAGTGCTGAGAGTGCATTCACGCTGGTCAGTTTGGGATGCGACAGATCGCTTCTGACGCGCATGCACGCGCAACGCCCAACCGAAGAATTGGCGACGCTGGCCTTGCAGGCGAATGAGCGGACGCGCGGGCGGAATCTGTTGGAGCAACTTGCCGAACATCGCCTGGATATTCGACAAGGAGTTGATCCGGCACTGTTGGATGCACTGGAGAGGTTGCAACGGAAATTGAATACCAGCGCAATACAGCGGGAAAAACTGGCGGAAGATGCGCGTGGCGCGGAGCAAAGGGCAACGTTGGATCGGGAAATCGCGGCGTTGGTGCGTGAGCAGGAACAGGTACAAGCGCGGATTCGTTCGCAAAGCCCGCGTTATGCTGCGCTGACCCAACCGCAACCGATTGGCGCACGGGAGATTCAAAACCTGCTTGATGCTAACACCGTGCTGCTCGAATACGCGCTCGACGACAAGCAAAGCTGGCTGTGGCTGGTGACGCCGACCGCGCTGGAAAGTCACCGTCTGCCGCCCCGCGCCGAAATCGAAGCTGCTGCCACGGAATTTCACCGGCTGTTGGCCCAGCCAGGCGTGGATGAAAACAAGCTGCAAGCCCAGGCGCGAAGCTTGAGCCAAATGCTGCTGTCGCCCGTGGCTGCGCAATTGGGCAAAAAACGTTTGCTCATCGTGGCGACGGGCGCTTTGCAGTACCTGCCTTTTGCCACGTTGGCGAAACCGGAGCCTGCGAGCAAGATTAGTGGGACAAAAACGAATCGCTCTGACAGGCCGCTGCCTGTCACACCACTGATTGTTGAACACGAAATCATCAATTTGCCTTCGGCTTCGATTCTCGCAGTCTTACGAAGCGAAATGACAGAGCGCCTTCCAGCCACGAAAACCGTTGCAGTGCTGGCTGACCCGGTCTTTGTGCCAAACGATCCGCGCGTCAAGGCCGCCAATCTGGCTTCTTCGCCAGAGCCAAAGCCGACGCAAAGCGATTCACCTTCGCTGCTCAAACAATCGCTGCGGGATTTTCGCGGCCAACTGCAAAGGCTTTTCTATTCGCGTGATGAAGCCGAAGCGATTTATGATGCCGCCCCGACTGGCACTGGCTTCAAGGCACTGGATTTTCACGCCAATCTTGCCGCAGCGACTAGCTCGGAGCTGATCAACTACCGCATTGTTCATTTTGCTACGCACGGCCTGCTCAACGCCGAGCATCCCGAACTGTCTGGACTGGTCTTGTCACTGGTGGATGAAAAAGGACAAGCCCAAGACGGTTTTCTGCGCCTGCACGAAATCTACAATTTGCGGCTCAACGCCGATCTGGTCGTCCTGAGTGCGTGCCAAACGGCGCTCGGCAAAGACATCAAAGGCGAGGGGCTGATCGGATTGACGCGCAGTTTTATGTACGCCGGAGCGCCTCGCGTGGTGGCCAGTTTGTGGAAAGTGGATGACGTGGCGACGGCGGAACTGATGAAGCGATTTTATCGCGCAATGCTGCAAGGGAAACAGCGTCCGGCGGAGGCGTTGCGGGCTGCGCAACTTGAAATGATGCAAAAACCACGATGGCAATCGCCCTTTTACTGGGCGGCGTTTACACTCCAGGGGGAATGGAAATAAGCGCATTGACAGCAGCGGGATTCGCCAGGCTGCTGGCGCGTCTGGGAGATAACCCTGATCGCGCCGGGGACGGCTATGAAGAATTGCGCCTGATGCTGGTCAGGTTTTTCGAATGGCACGATTCCTGGTTTCCCGAAGACGATGCGGATGAAACGATCAATCGCGTCATTTGCAAGCTGGAGGACGGGACGGAAGAGGTTCAGAATCTGGAAGCTTATTGCCTGGGCGTAGCGCGGCTGGTTTTATTGGAACGTTTGAGAGCGCCGGAGCGTCGCCGCGATGATTTGGAGTCGCTCAGGCCGCTTGCCGCTCCAGTTAGTGACGCCAATGAAGCGGAAGAAACTCGCCTGAAATGCTTCAGAAGATGCCTGGAAAATCTTCCACCCGGCACACGCGAACTTTTGGTGGCTTATTTTCAAGACGAGAGGCGGGCGCGGATTGATCATCGCAAGCAATTGGCAAAGGAACTCGGCATTTCGCCGGAAGCGTTGCGCCGCCGCGTTAAATTGGCGCGCGATAAAATGGAAAAATGCGTCAACAGATGTTTGAAGCACCCCCTAAAGTAAATTTCCGGTCACAAACCCGGAATTTGATCACGTATGAACAGAGAGAGTAAAAAAGGCTACGATGAAGTATTCACCGGTTGATTCGCAATTGCGTGCGTATCTGCTCGGTGAATTGGCCGAAACAGACCGTGACGCAATGGAAATGAACATTTTTACCGATAAAGAAAGGTTTTACCGGCTGTCTGAAATCGAAGACCGCCTGATTGACGATTATGCGCGCGGCATCCTGTCCGGCGAAGAAAAGCTCAAATTTGAACAACTCTATCTGACCAATCCCGCGCGAAGACAGCGAGTGGAATTTGCGTTGACCCTGACCCGCGAACTCGACCGCCAGCTCAGTGTTCCTCATTCGGTCGCCAAAGCGGAACTCGCCGCCGCCGCACCTGAAATCGCCTCTCGTTCCGAAAGTCGAAGCTGGTGGTACGCGTTTCTGGAATCTTTGCGAGAACCCAGACTGGCCTGGACAGTGGCAACGGCCAGCCTGGCGCTGTTGGTCGTTGGCGGAACATGGCTGGCGGCGGAACGCGCGCGGCTACAGGTGCAACTCGACCAGGCTCGTTTGGCGAATGAAACCGCCGCTCAGCACCAGCGAGAATTGGCCCAGCGACAGCGCGAATTGGCCGAGCGACAGCGCGAATTGGAAAGCAAGTTGGCTGCCGCGCAAATCAGCAACGGCGGCAAACTGGCCTCTGCAAGTCCGACACCCGCGCCCACGGAGAAAACACCAAACGTGGCATCGGCGGTGTTCGCCTTCACGCTGAATGTCTTTTCGCTGCGCAGCGAAACGGAGGCTTCGGCCAATCGGATCACGCTGCCCGCCGGAACCAAAGCATTGCGATTGCAGTTGCCGCTGACGAAAAACGATTTTCCGAATTATCAAATCAGCCTGCGCGATGGCAGCAATCGTGAAATCTTCAAGTCGCGTAAATTGAAAGCCGCCGTTTCTGCCAATGACATCACCATTTTCATCAACATTCCCGCCCGGCAACTCACATCTGGCGATTACCTGCTGACGCTGGAAGGCATCAGCGGCAGCGGCGAGATCGAACCCGTCGGCAAGAAACAATTCTCCATCGAACGGCAATAAAACGTATCGCGGACTGCAACGTTCACTATTCGGCCCGAGTTTCACCTGCTAATTAGTGCGGTACGGAGAGCGTGAGCGACCTGGCTCTTGCTAAGTGCGCTTCTTGCGGGAAACTCAGGTCGCTCACGCTCCCTGTACCGCACCCAGGCTCAGCAGTCTGGAAAAAATTCTTTCACCAAGGCAATTTTTTCAGTCACAAAATGCCTTTCATCGTCACGTAAAAATGTAATCGCAAAATCAATTTGCCAGACTTGGCGTTCGGTTCCCCGCATTTTGAACCCTCACATAGCCTGGCCAACTTATCTGCTGTAAACATTTGGAGGAAAATATGAAAACGTTCCGTTCAACAATGTTGTGCTTCCCCTTTTGGCTGCTGCTGAGTGCCGGGTCATTCCTGGCTGATTTCACCACTCCGACGCCGAGTATAGATTCCGCGCCGGCCCAGAAAACAGACCCCAATGAAGGTGCCAAACGCACCCCGATACAACCCAGTGGACGGGGCTGCCTCCTTTGGACCTATTGCACTATTGATCCCCGCTATAACACCTGTATCCCTGGAACCATAGTGTGTTCTGCCTAGAGCGAGGCGGCGTTGAGCCTGTTTCGCCGCAACATCCGCCGCCGTCGTGAGAGAAACGCTGGCGGAACTTGCGCCGGTGAATTTGATTCAGGATGAATTTCACGGCTAATGGAGCTACACCATTGTCCCTGGACGAAAAGGAAGTTATGACGCGACTCCTTATTTCCGTTCACCGAAGACAGGGGATGCAGGGTTGGCCTTAAGGCCTGAGAGAGCGCTCAACGTCCGCTTACTTCAAAGACGCCTTCCACTCAAGTAGAGCGACCTCGGCGGGTTGCTCTACCCCCTCAGCGAAAATCCTTCATCAACAAAATGCTGCTGGAAAACAGGTCGTTTTGCGTCAGCAGAATTTGGCGACCATCGGCGCTAACGCCCAGGCTATGCGGAAGCCACGCGGGAGCGCGTTCGCTCGCGGCCACCGTGCGGCTTTGTTTGGTGGCGAAGTTGAACAGCTTCAATGACAGCGGCGGCGAATCGGCGTAAGCGACGTAGTACAAGCCTTGCGGCGTAATCACCCAAGCCCGCCAATAACCGGCATCGGCCAATTCCGGCACGGGCGCTTCTTCCGCCCCGTCCGTGCCTACGCGCCAGAGTCCTTTGACGCCGCGCCCTTTCGAGAAATACACGAACTTGCCGTCCGGCGAAGCGAAGGATTCAAACACCCCTTGTTGGGTCAATTGCAGGGCAGCGCCGCCCTGCGCGGACATTTTCCAAAGCTGCTGGCTGCCGCTGCGATTGGAACGGAAATAAATCGTCTGCCCGTCCGGTGACCAGCAAGGCAAACTGTCGTTGGCTTTGTCGTTGGTCAGGCGGCGCGGCGGCCCGCCTTCGACGCTGATGATGAACACTTCGCTGTTGCCGTCTTCGCGACTGTCGAAAACAATCCCGCGGCCATCGGGCGACCAGCGCGGCGAACCTGTCGGAGCGTTGCGTTGGGTCAATTGTTGCGGGTTGGAACCGTCGGCGCGACACAGCCATAACTCTTCGCCGCCGGAACGGTCCGAAACAAAAACGATGTGTTGGCCGTCCGGCGAAATTTGCGCGCTGTGGTCGGCGTGGTTCGAGGCAATCAGTTTTCGCGGTTTTCCGTTCGGGACAAGCTGCCAGATGTTGGCGTCGTCCAGCGGTTCGACGAAAGCGATTTGCCCGCCGTCCGGCGAAATCGTCGGGAAAAAGGCTTTGCGACCCGCCGCGCCGAACGCCTGACCGCGGGCCGGTTGCGGCGTGTCGCGGCGAATGCGGTGCAAACTGGCGCTGCCGTTGCGATTGACCGAATAAATCAATTCCGCGCCGTCCGGCGTCCAGGTGAAACCTTCAATGACGGCTTGTTCCGCCGTCAGTTGGCGCGGCTCCTTGCCCGGCGCATCCACGACAAAAAGCTCCGTCAGGCTGTCGTTGAAAATTCGTCGAAAGGCGATGGCCTGTCCGTCGGGCGCAAATGCAGGGTAGGAATCGCCCGCGCCGGGCGGCGATTGCGTCACGCGCCGGATGGTTTCCGTCTGGCCACCTTCAACCGGAATCAGAAAAATGCTGCTGCGGGTTTCGTCGCCTTGCCCGTCGGCAACCGCCAGTTGTTTGCCGTCGCGCGACCAGGACAAGCCGGACCACACCGCCTGCCGCGTTTTGAACACGCGCCGTTCGCCGCCCCCCAGCGCGGGCATCACGTAAATTTCGTTGAATTCGCCGAAGCCGCGCACCCAGGCAATGAAACGTCCGTCCGGCGACCAACTCGGAAACACATCCGCGTCGGGGTTCGTCGTCAGTCGCAGCGGTTCGCCCGCGCCGATCAATTTGACGTAAATGTCCAGATTGTCCGAACCGTCAGGCCGCCACGTGAACGCCAATTGCCTGCCGTCTGGCGAAAAAACCGGATGATTTTCGCGCCCGGCCAAACCGGTGAACGGAACGATTTTCGCCGCCGGTTCGGTTTTCCCCGGCGCGGGTTTAGCGCGAAAGAAATAAGCCGTCAGTCCCGTGCCAGCCAGCAAAGCTATTGCGATCAGCACCCAAACCCGTCGCGCATTGCTCGAAACCGCAGCCACACGCGCTGGCGGTTCAGACTGGGCGATTGCCGGAGGTTCCGCCGCACGCGCCGGATTTTCGATCACCACCGGTTGCATCGGCACTGCTTTAGCGCTCACCGGAGCCAAAAAGCGGTAGCCGAATTTGGGCAGCGTCTCAATGAATTTTTCGCCGTCGCGGGTTTCGCCAAGCGCCGTTCGCAACCGCGATACATTGCGCGTCAAAGTGCCTTCTTCGACGACGACATCCGGCCAAAGCTGACTGAGCAAATCATCTTTTTTCAGCGCGCGCCCGGCCTGTTCGACCAGCAACACCAGCAGGTCAAATTCCTTCGGCGAAAGTTTCACCACCTCGCCTGCACGCAACAATCTGCGCTCCGCCACTTCCAGCCGGAAGCTGCCGAATTCATATATCCGATTGACAGGATTGGACATAGCCTCTTTGTCCGAAATTTGTCCGAAAGAAATCTGCACTGTTGTCCGCGCAATTTCCGCGCTTTGCCACGATTTGGTCTTGAAGGGCGCGGATTATGCCACAGCGCAAATGTCACCGATAGGCTGTTAATGATTAACAACTCCCCCGTTGAGAACATTATGAAAAAATTGATGCTTTCCGCTCTCTGGTTTTCCGCTCTTCCGGTCTTACTGTTTTGCCTGCTGCCCGGGGTACAGGCCTCCCGCTGGCGTCCAACGACAACG
>CAZRXE010000995.1:0-2571 GCA_964603695.1 uncultured Heliomicrobium sp. | reverse complement strand
AGCTTCAGCAGTTGACGACGGCGAGGCATCAAAGTAAAAAACACCCTCCCACGCTGCCGAGTCCGCAAAGTGTTCACGTTGCGCCGGAATCGGTGTTCATCTTCAGCCGAAATCACTGTTCACCATCGCCGAAATACACAAAATCCATTGGCGCGTCCTTCAACGCGCTCAGCCTGGTCGAACTGATGTATAAGTTTGCTGCTCCAACGTGTTTTCGTTCTCCGCCTGTTCATCGTAGCGCAGAAAATTAACCGCGTTGAGATCAAGATTTTCGCGATGATGATCGTATCGCATAACTGTTTTCGGATCGCGGTGGCCGCTCATCATCTGCACCTGCCGGTAAGAAAGGCCCTGATCGAGCGCGCGCGTGATGGCGGTTCTGCGCAGATCGTGCGGAGAGAGTTTCCCTAACCGGCAGTAATCGGCCCAACGCGCGACGATGTTCCCGATCATCCGCGTCGAGAGCGGCTTTGCAAACTCCAGGGTGCGGTAGTTCGTGATCGGTTGGAAGATATAGGCGTCGCTTCCATCGCTGTGCAAATTGCGCCGGCGCGATTCGTCCAGCTTGAGATAGTCCTTGATCGCCAGACGTAGGTCTTCGGGCAACGGCAGCGTCCGTTCCCTTCCCCCTTTGACCGTGAAACGGATAATCCAACGACCGTGGCTCCAATGAAGATTGTCCGCTCGCAGCGAAGCGACCTCAGAAACGCGCAAGCCCAGGCGCAGCATCGCCAGCATCAACGTATAATCGCGCGCGCCTTCAGCCTTTCGTTTGTCCGGGCCTGCCAACAGTTTTCCCACTTCTTCCGACGTCAACGCGCGCCCGGACATCTGCTCCGGCAATTTCGGCGGCAAGACGAATTTCGCCTCAGCCGGATTCCTATCTAATAACTTCAGCGCCACGAGATAGTCGAAAAAAGCCCGCAGCACGGAAAGTTTGAAAGAAATCGTCGCCGGTTTCTGGCGTTTGGCCTTGAGCTTATCGCGCCAGACCTGCACCTGGCGCGGCTCGACTTGTGTCGGGTTTGGATTTCCGATGGAGGAAAAGAACTCCCGCACCACCCGGTTGTAGGCGCGCCGTGTTTGTTCTGAGGCGGATCGTTCGGCGAACTCAGTCGCCTGGCGCGCGTCAAATCGCACCAAAGACGACGCGGAAGGTTCGACTGCGGACAGATTCGATTTTTTAACAATAATCTCCTGGCTCATATCTGGCATTGTGCCCGGCGCGATGATGGAAGATCGAATGAGACTCGGATTTCGGGTTGAAGTCCTGCGGAATCATAGCCGGTCTGATTGAAAGTTTCAAAAGTATTTCCGAAAACTTCCATTATCGGAAATATCATCTGAGGAACTAAAGTAGCTTGGCGAGTCAAACCGATAAGACCTGAGAATCCAATAATTGCCATCTGTGGAACATTGTGAAACATCTTCTATTAAATAATTCGGATTGAGTGAAAGGAAAGCAAGCGAGGACATCCGGAAGGCGCTGAATTGCGGCGGCCCCAATCATGAAACGAACTGAGCAATGAGACGTGGAAGCAATTCGATTTAGTGGCACTACCGGAATTTTAGTGGGTAAGGTATCAATTATGGGATGGAATCAACTGAACTTTACCAACAAACTCTTGGCATACCCCACCCCCTGTTTTGTCGAATCGGTGGAGATTGATCATCAGCAGACCAGCATCACTGTAGCGGAACAACCACATCCACTCCGCGCTCTTGCTTGAGATAGCCGATCAGCGCGCCATCCAAAAAGCCTCGATCTTCCAGCAACAGATCGCCCCAACGAAACACCGTGCAATTTTTCAGCATCAGCTCACACAGCTTGCTATCGTGCATTTGAATCTGCCGCACGGTCGCTTGCGTGATGATCCCAGCCTTTTCCAACAAGGTCCGAATCGTCGCCAGTTTGTAGCCGCGTTTCAATTGTCCGTCGCTTTCGTCCGCGTTCTTTCAACACCTCCTGGCTGTAAGCCCAAGGCTCCCAGCACGCGCGCCGAACGCAACACGTACCCCGTTTTACGATGTGAGTAACTGCCGGCAAAACGCGCCGCCATCTCAGTAGCCAAAATCACCTCGCAAGTAATGTCCGACCACTGACGCGTATCTGGAAAAGCGGCAGCTCATTTCCGCAACAATCCACTCTTGACCGCAAAGAGCAGAAATTCATCCGTAATTTCCTCGCTCGCCGTGTCGAGGTGCAAGCCTTCGCCCCGTTCGAGCGCCGCACGCACAAACTCGCCATTACGCGCCACAAGTCTGATGCTTTCCATAACCGAACTCCTTGTCGGCCAGAATAGAATTTCTCTAAGCCTGTCAACCCTTTAGCTCAGACCATCGCCGTAAGCCCATACTTTCCGCAACGGAGATATCTGATGGCGAGTTTTATAGCAGGTCGGCAAAGATGGTATCTGAATCAAAGGATGGTTTGAGCGTGGTTTCTTTTAGTTAGGACTTACGCAGAAGCCATCCTGAGAGATGGAGTCTTGAGCTGTTGAATGAGGTAATCATCCAACAGCCCGTGTTTGAGTTGATAAATGGTGCGACCGGCATCGGTCGCCAGTTCTT
>CAZRXE010000994.1:0-3603 GCA_964603695.1 uncultured Heliomicrobium sp. | reverse complement strand
CGTCGAAATCCGTCAGTTGCCGTCCACGTTCAACTTTGATGGTTGTCAGCGCCACAATATTCGGCGTCGTGCCCTGCACGGCGATACCTTGCAGCGAATTGTTGCCGCGTTGCACGGGCAGGGCGGCATCAATTTGCGCGCCAACTTCCATGCGGTCGCGAAGCCTTTCCTGCAAGGCTTTGAGGTCTTCGATGGTTACGTCCGGGCGTTTGGATTGAGCTTCGGCAAAGGCTTGTCCGTCGCCCAGAAAGTCTTGAAAAGCGGCTTTGTCAATTCGCGCGACGCCGGGGCCGAGTTCGGCGGCGGTTTGTTTGATGTAGTTTTCCGCGCCTTCCAGCAAGGCTGCAATCAGCGTGACAACGGCAACGCCTATGACCACGCCGATCACAGTCAACAGCGAACGCAACCGATTGGCGAAGATCGAAGCCGCAGCCACGCGCAAAGCTTCGCCCCAACGCGAAAGGTCGAACCGGATGCGGTAAGGCCTTTCCTGCATTGAGACGTTGACGGGGTCGGCGATGAATTCAACCGAGCGGGATTCATTGTCCGGGACTGACGATTCTCTCAACACAAAATAAGTTTATTACTCAAATGCTGCGATTCTGTCACGCCGGACGGAGAGAAAAGTTATTCGGCTTCCTGTTGTTGAAGAAAGTAGTCCACCAATTCATCCGCCGAGTTTTGCATTTCGACGGCGAAGCGATGGACGCGGCTGGTGAAGTAGTTGTACATCCAGACGGCGGGAATGGCGACCAGCAAGCCGAACGCCGTGGCGACCAGGGCTTCGGAAATGCCGCCGGCGATGGCGCTGAAACCCGAGCTTTCCTGCTGATTCATTTTGTGAAAGGAATCAATGATGCCGATCACCGTGCCGAACAAACCGACAAACGGCGCGGTGGATCCGACCGTCGCCAAGCTGGAAAGTCCGCGTTGCAGGTCGGCGATTTTCATTGTGGCGGCGCGGCGCACTGCGCGTTTGGCTTTGCGCATTTGCAGATTGGATTTGCCGCCGTGTTGCGCGGCCAGTTCCTGTAAACCTGAATTGACGACCACGGCCAGATGGCTGCGGCGATAGTTTTGCGAAAGCTTGATGGCGTCATCGAGCGTGTTGGGCAATCTGCCGGACGATTTCGCCGCCCGCAGCATTTCGCCGACGCGCGGCGCGAATTCGCGCGACTGTTTGGCCGCCGAACTGAATGTCAGATAACGTTCCAGCATCACGGCAATCGAATACATGGACATAATCAACAGGACGATCATCACGCCCAGCCCGGCCCAGCTCATCGTCCGCGCCAGTTCCACTGGGTTCAAAGACAATTGCGGCGAATTGTTGGTTTGCATCGCCAACGCGGTTGCGTCCGCAATGTCGGTCAAAAAAGCATAGCCTTCGGCAAGGATCAAACGCACGAACGGATCCATAGTCACCTCCAAAATTGAGTTTCATTGTTCGGATGATTGAAGCGCGTGCAGCCGATTCACGCGCTTCAAGAAGTGAAAGTTCGCGGCGTTAGACTCTGCCTGCTGAGGAAAGTTCCCAATCAACGTTTCGTCGCGGTTTTGCCTTTGTCCGAAAGCACAACCAGCGAACCGTCTTGTTTGAAGCTGAGTTTGACGGTTCTGCCGATGACGACGTGATAGCCGACGAAATTGTCGGCGGATTGTGCGACAAACTCAGTCGGAATGAGCGGCGGTTTGCCTTGCAGCACATAAGCCAGTTTGCCGCCTTCCCAGCGTACCCGGCGATATTCGCTGCCGCGCTCGAAGTTGAGTTTGACGTAAGTCATCATCGCTTCCGGCTCCGGCACCGTGCCGAGTTGTTCCAGCGATTGAAACGCGCCGTGTTGCGTTTCAAATTTGCGCCACAATCCGGTGAAGGCTTTTTTCATTTCCTCGACTTGCTCCGGGCGTTTGAATTCGGCGGCCAGCGCGGTGAAATCACCTTTCGCGCCGCCGGTGAAAACCGCCGCCGCACGTTGGTTGAAATCGGCCAGACGCTTTTGTTCCTGCGGCGCGGCCGCCACCAGCGCGTCAATCGCTTCCTGTCCGATCGCGGAAATCAGCAAATGGTCGGTGTCGGCAATTACGTCCAGTTTCGCGCCCATTGGAAAAGCGTAAGTTCCAGCCAGTTTCGCCAGTTGTTCCGGCGCGATTTTGACGGCGTCAGGCACTTGCGGCGATTTGTCGTTGAAGACAATCGAAGCCAAAGCTTTTTCGATCACGGCTGCGGGTTCAAAGCGGCCAAAGATGCGGTTGGTGGTGGTGATGAACAGCACGTTGTCTTCGACAAACAGCCGGCACGAAGCGTTGAAGCCTTCATAGTGCGAACCGGCATGGCTGATGATGGTTTTGCCGGAGTTGGTTTTGTCTATCAGCCAGCCGTAACCGTAATCAACGCCGCGCTGATCGGTCGGCGCTTGCGATGAAAACATCTTTTTGATCGCGGCTTCGGGCACTGCTTTTTTGCCGCGCAATGCCATCACCCATTTATAAAGATCGCCGGTTGTGGTCAGCGCATCGTAAGCTCCACGCACTCCCCAATTGCTTGGCCGTGCGGTGGGCGCGCCGTTGTCCGTGGATTCGTTGTAGCCGTGGGCGACAGAAATATTCCCCCAACGTTCGGCGTCGTCGTAACTGCCGGTGTGCGTCATGCCCAAAGGCACGTAAAACTGCTCCGCCATGAATTTGTGATAAGGCTGCCCGGCAACGGTTTCGACAATGGCGGCCAGCAGACAAAATCCACTGTTGGCGTAAATGTATTCTTTGCCGACTTCGGCCACGAGCGGCATTTTCATCATCCCGACCACGAACTGCTCGCGCGTGACGTTTTTGCCTTCGGGAAAGTCCGGCTCAAAACCCGAAGTGTGAGTCAGCAAATGATGAATGGTGATTTTGGCCTTGTCCGGGGGAACGTTCGGCAAATGTTTGCTGATCGGGTCGCCGGTTTTCAGCTTGCCCATTGATTCCAGTTTCAGTATGGCGGCGGCTGTGAACTGTTTGGTCAGCGAAGCGATGTCGAACGCGGTTTCGTTCGTGTTCGGCGCGCCCTTCTGTTTGTCCGCCCAGCCGTAGCTTTTGTGGATCAGCACTTTTCCCTCTTTGGCGACCAGCACCGAACCGGAAAAGCCGAAGCGCGAAAGCCGCGTCAGGTATTGGTCAAGTTTTGCACCGGTTTCGCCACTAACCGTGCCGTCGTCGGCCAAACACGACATTTTGCGCGCGTGCGTGGCTGGTTGACCTGCCAGTAAGAAAACCACCGCCAAAAACAAAAACAACCGAATCGAAATTATTTTGCTCATGAATTTTTCCTTTATTTTTAGATGCGGCTAAATTTAGTTTGCCCAAACCGTGGAAGTCGTCAGAGATCAGTGAAGCGACTATAAAAAGTTGTAAAAAGTGTTGGTGAGTTGTGAAACCTTTTCCCGCAATGACCCAAGTGGGCGTTGCAGGCCGTATATTAGTTTTGGCTGGAGTTGGTGCGAGACGAACAACCGAAAGGAAGCGAATGGCGGCGGAACGAATCAAAAACCTGTTGCGGAAACGTTGGCTGTGGGTGGCCGCGCCGGTGGCCTTGGTGTCGCTGGCGGTGACTTTCATTGCGCAGTA
>CAZRXE010000993.1:0-1537 GCA_964603695.1 uncultured Heliomicrobium sp. | reverse complement strand
GAACTGGAAGCTGATGCCGCATATTCGTTCACCGTCTATGGCTTTGCGACCGAGCCGGGCAAAGCGGCGAACGTTATTCACTGGGCGCGCGAGCGATTGCCATTGCCGCTCAGCTATTTGACGGATGGTGCGTTAGTGGAGGTGTTGGCCGATGCGTTGAAGTTGGCAGAAGAGATGGTGGAAAACCTGAGGGCTGCGGTGAAAAAGCTCGCCCGCACGCTCGTGGGCGATGAAGACGCGGTCGAGCTGGTTCGCAGCTTCGGCACGGAATCACGTTACTGGTCGCGGTTGGAAACGCCATTCAAGCGGTTGCTTATCGCGTTGCCCAATCAGAACCGTGAAGACGAATATGAGTGGGCGCGCACGGTCGAACGGACGGCGTGGGCGGCGCTCAATCAAGTTACCGCCGGATTGAGTGGGTCGGCACGCGATTTCAAAGCCATTACCATTGCTGAAAGCACACTCAGTCAATCGCTCGACAAAATCAAGACCGGCAAGAAATTCTCGCATCTGTTTCCACAAACTCAAACCGCAGGAGGTCACGCATGACAACTACCACAGCAACAACCGTAACCGGCAAGTCGCTCCGCGAATCGTTCATCGAATACCTCGAAGAGCTTTATGAAAAAGAAGACCGTGCAGCATTGGCAGCACTGCGACGTGGTCTAGGCAAGCGTCCAGGTGAGGAAATGGGCGTCTATCGTTACATCGGTTGGTGTGCCGACAATCTCAAAACTAAGCAGCAGGAAGAATCCTATCACTTGATTGCCACGCTCTTCGGCCTGTACCCGTCCGAAAGTTGGCGCAGCAGCGACGGTGATCCGAAGAAAACCAATTTGGGCGCGTCACTTCGGCGATTACAGGAACAAATGGGCGGCGATGGCACGGAACGGCGATTTGTCGCATTGCTCAACGCCAACCGCGAAGACTTTGGCGAACACCTGCGTCAGATCATTGGCCTGCTCAAGTCGAAGGCTATACCAGTAGATTGGACACAATTGCTGGAAGCCGCCGAGTTTTGGGACTACGACGAAGAACGTCGCAGACAACGCCAATGGGCTAAAACATTTTGGCGAGAAGACAAAGAGCGGGCATAGCCCCAAGAAGTGAGTGCCGCTCTCGGAAGGGCAAAGCCGCTTCCGCACATCAGGCGGCAGAGCCATAAAAAAAGCATTTCGATCATTTGCCAGTCAGTTTGATTGGCGCTTATTAACACGGAGGAAAATTATGTTTATTGAATTGCACGCCATCCAAAACTTCGCCCCTTCCAACCTGAACCGCGATGACACCGGCTCGCCGAAAGAATGTCTGTTCGGCGGCTACCGCCGCGCGCGCGTTTCGAGCCAGTGTTTCAAGCGGGCAGTGCGCGAATTGTTTGGGAAAGGAAACTTATTTACTGACGAGCAAAAGAAGCGCCTGGCTAGTAGATCACGCTTGCTGGTTGATGAAATCACCAAACGATTAGTGTCGGCGGAAAAGCCTGAATCAGAATCACGCGACACAGCGGAGGCAATACTCAATGCCTGTAAGTTAGTCA
>CAZRXE010000992.1:0-2034 GCA_964603695.1 uncultured Heliomicrobium sp. | reverse complement strand
TCCGTTTCAACTGATGCGAAATCAATTCCGAAGTCTCCACCGAAACCGTACCGACCAACACCGGCTGCCCTTTTTCATGAAGCTCCTTGATTTCTTCAACCACTGCTTCCCATTTTTCCTCCAGCGTGCGGTAGATCATGTCGGGATTGTCCGTGCGAACCATTGGGCGATGCGTCGGGACGGTAGCGACTTCCAAGTCATAAATCTTGGCGAATTCGGCGGCCTCGGTTTCCGCCGTGCCGGTCATTCCGCCGAGTTTCTGGTACATCCTAAAATAGTTTTGCAGTGTGACCGTGGCCAACGTTTGCGTTTCGCGTTCGATCTTCACGCCTTCTTTGGCCTCGACAGCTTGATGCAAACCGTCGGACCAGCGGCGGCCCGTCATAATGCGGCCCGTGAATTCGTCAACGATAACGACTTCGCCGTCGCGAACAATGTACTGTTTATCGAGTTGATAAAGTGTGTGGGCGACCAACGCCTGATTCAGGCAATGCAGCATTTCCATGTTTGAAGGATCGAACAGGTTGCCGTAACCGAGCATCCGTTCGGATTTTTCAATGCCGGACTCGGTCAACGTGGCGCGGTGTTGTTTTTCGTCCACCTGATAATCCACTTCGCGAGTCAGCTTGGGGATGACTTCGTTGGCTTCGTAATACTTACTGGTCGAATCGTCCGATGCGCCGGAGATAATCAGCGGTGTTCTGGCTTCGTCTATCAGGATCGAGTCCACTTCGTCCACGATGGCGTAATAATGTCCGCGCTGGACGCAGGTCGAAAGCTCGAACTTCATGTTGTCGCGCAAATAATCGAAGCCGAACTCATTGTTTGTGCCGTAAGTGATGTCACACTTGTAAGCTTCCTGCCGCTCGAAATCGTCCAAGTCGTTTTGAATGACGCCGACCGTCATGCCCAGAAACTTGTAAATCCTGCCCATCCATTCGGAGTCGCGCCGCGCCAGATAATCGTTTACCGTGACGACGTGGACGCCTTTGCCGAGTAGCGCGTTTAGGTAGACCGGCAAGGTTGCCACCAACGTTTTGCCTTCGCCTGTGCGCATTTCGGCGATGCGTCCGCTGTGCAAAATCATTCCACCGATCATTTGCACATCGAAATGCCGCATTCCGGTCGATCGCACTGAAGCTTCGCGCACGCAAGCGAAGGCTTCCGGCAGCAATTCATCCAGCGCGTTTTGTTCCATCTGCTTGCGTTCGGGGGCGGGAAGCTCATCCACTCCTTCAAGGCGTTTGGCTAGGCGCGCGCGGAATTCTTCTGTTTTGGCGCGCAGTTCTTCATCCGAGAGCCGCTTGATCTCCGGTTCAAACTGGTTGATTTGAACCACGACTGGAAACAACTTTTTGAGCAAACGCTCATTGGCGGAACCGAAGATTTTTGTGAGTGCTTTTTCAAAGGCGTTCATGGCGATTTGTTACCTCAAGGTTGGTGACATAGATGTGGTTTGGGTCGTCAAAACAGTCAGGGATTCTAGGTTGCGGGTAGGGGAAGCGTCAACTGAGTAACAAGGTTAGGACTTACGCAAAAGAGACCGTAAAGGTCGCGTGATGTTTGAAAAATGGGCAAAGTCTCGGCTCATGAGCAATTCTGTGAGCCGTCTTGATTATCGTCAGTACTTGCTGGTCAGTCAGATCAATTACACGTTGACCAATTATGCTGACCATTCGCAACAGTTTGCGCACTACACCATCAACCGTTTTCTGCGCCAGGAAAAGTTCACGCCGCGCCTGGTCTGGGACAATGTCCGGTCGCAAGTCGTGGAAACCGTGCAAGGCTACGTCATCTTTGATGACACCGTGCTCGACAAGAACTTTTCGCATCAAATCGAGTTGGTGCGACGGCAGTACAGTGGCAATGCGCACGACGTCATCAAAGGCATCCGCGTGGTGACTTGCGTCTACGTCAATCCGGAACTCGATCAATTCTGGTTGATTGATTACCGCATCTACGATCCCGAAGGCGATGGCAAAACCAAACTCGATCACGTCCGCGAGATGCTGACCAACATCGTTTATCAGAAAA
>CAZRXE010000991.1:0-1669 GCA_964603695.1 uncultured Heliomicrobium sp. | reverse complement strand
CTTATCAAGGTTTCAGCCGATACAACATTCTGGCAAAGGGGATCGTTTCGCGCACATGCTCAATCCCGCAAATCCATGTCACGGCGCGTTCAATGCCCATGCCAAAACCGGCGTGGGGAACGCTGCCATATTTTCGTAAATCCAAATACCAATCGAAGGCTTCCGGCGGCAGATTATGCTCATGAATCCGCTGCAAGAGCAAATCCAACGACGAAGCGCGTTCGCCGCCGCCGATGATCTCGCCGTAGCCTTCGGGCGCTAACACATCCACGCAAAGCGCCAAATCAGGATTCGTCGGATCAGGCTCCATATAAAATGCCTTCACCGCTGCCGGGTAGCGATGCACCATCACGGGCTTGTCGTACTGCGAGGAAAGGTAAGTTTCATCCGGCGCGCCGAAGTCGCTGCCATACTGGAATTTGTTTTCGATCTTGCCCGCCGCAAACGCTTCGTCCAACATTTTGGCCGCATCGTCGTACTGCAAGCGCGGGAACGGCGGGATGATGCTTTCCAGCTTAGCCACATCGCGTTCGAGAATGGCCAACTCGTCTTTGCGCGTTTCGAGCACGCGCCCGACGATGTAGCTGATGAAGTTTTCCGCCAGCGTCATCACGTCATCCAGCTTCGCATACGCGACTTCCGGCTCAACCATCCAGAACTCGGTCAGGTGTCGGCGCGTCTTGGATTTCTCGGCGCGAAATGTCGGCCCGAAGCAATAAACTTTGCCAAAGGCTGCCGCCGTCGCTTCGTTGTAGAGCTGTCCCGACTGCGTCAAATAGGCTTTCTCGTCGTCGAAGTAATCCACTTCAAATAGCGTCGTCGTGCCTTCGCACGCGGCAGGCGTAAAGATCGGCGTGTCGCAGAGCGTGAAGCCGTTGTTGTCGAAGAAGTCGCGCACCGCTTTGATGATCGTGTGCCGCACGCGCAGAATCGCGTGCTGCCGCCGCGAGCGCAGCCACAAATGGCGATGATCCATCAGAAACTCGACGCCGTGTTCTTTCGGCGTGATCGGATACTCGTGCGCAAGCTGCACGATTTCCAAATTCTGCACATCGAGTTCATAGACGCCCGGTTTCTTCGGATGCTCGCGCGGCACGCCCGTCACGATGATCGAAGATTCCTGCGAGACTTTTTCGCAGTTTTCCCACGTCAGCTCGCTCACATCTTTTTTGGAAGCCACGGCCTGAATCAATCCCGTGCCGTCGCGGACTTCCAGAAATGCCAGCTTGCCGCTGGAGCGTTTGTTGTAGAGCCAGCCTTTGAGGGTGATGGGCTGCCCCACAGATTTTGCAATGTCGGAAATGTATGTTTGGGTCATAGTCGTAAATTTATGTCTTGCCGTAAATCCTGTAGGCATCCTCCGAACTCAGCTTTTTGACGCGCAGTTTGTCACCTTCGACTTTCTCGCCGTGCGCAGCATCTACATAAAACTGTCGCCCGCCGACTTTCTGCGTGCGATCAATGCGAAACACCGCAAGGTTGAAAGTGTACGCCACCTCGCCTGTTGGTTGAAACCAATGCACGTTGTCTTTCTCGTCTGACGTGGTAGTGATCTCGCCCAGCGCCAACACTTTGTCCATCGTTGGTTGGATAATGAGGTGATCGGCTTCATCGGCCACGCGCTCAAAATGCCAGCCGTGCAGCGCGCCACCAATTGGCATGTGCATCG
>CAZRXE010000990.1:0-2483 GCA_964603695.1 uncultured Heliomicrobium sp. | reverse complement strand
AAGTCCCAAGAGCAAAAATATGAAGTTAAACATTGTGATCTCCTTTGCGGGCATTCTAGCGGCGCGCGCCGAGCAGTGTCAATTATGGCTTCCTTGAAGTTGCATAGACCCGATGCTATAGTGCCGCATGTTTCAATGAGTAGCTTCAATCACCAACAAATTCATTTAGTTGCAAGCAGTTTTACGGAATTTGACGCGCGGATTTTGACCCGTGTCGAAAAATTTCACGACAGTAGCGCGGACTTCAAACAGCCGCGCCGATATGGAAAATTAGGAGGATGAGATTATGGCAGAGAATCAAGGCGGCAGTGGAGACAAGTTGGTTTACTTTTTGATCGGAGCCGGGATCGGAGCCGTGACCGCGATGCTATTTGCTCCGAAAGCGGGCAGCGAGCTTCGTTCGGATATTGCCGATGCGACACGCAAAGGACTTGATTATGCGCGCGACACCGGACGCGACTTTAGCGAACGCGCCACCGATTATTACCACACCGGCGTTGAGCGCGCCGCCGATTTGGGAGTGCGCAGCAAAGAGGCTGTTGGCGACCTGACGCAGCGTGGCAAGGATTTAATCACTAACCAAAAAGCGCAGTTTGCCGCCGCCATCGAAGCCGGCAAACAAGGCTATCGCGAAGCCAAACAGGCGGATCAAGGCAAAATTAGCGCGGCTATCGAAGAAAGCTAAACTTTCGACGGGTCTTGAGCACCTCCGGCCGGTTGCCAATCCCTGACAACCGGCCAATCTTATGGAGCGCATGTGAGTAACGGTCTGAGTATTTTCATTGGAGTTGCACTTGGAATTCTATTGATCGTCCAAGTCGGTGTTTTCATCGGGTTGTACTTGCTGGCGAAGAAATTGGTCGCCCTGGCCGAACGTGCCGGCCAATTGCAAACGCGCGCCGAATATCTGATGAACAATACTGAACCGGTGCTTAAACTCGCGCACAGTTTGATGGGCGAATTAAAAGAAGCCGCTGGTTATTTCGCTCAAGGCGCGGAACACATCAACGCCATTGCCGCCATGGCCAAAGACGAAGCGGCGGAAATTCGCAACCTGCTCGGCGACACCACCGCCATCGCCCGACGCGAACTCGAACGCACCAAAGACAAGGTTGAAAAAGTGCAGGACACGCTGGCCGTCGCCACAGATCAATTCGAGCGCACCACGGCCATGGTGCAACACAGCATTCTGGAACCGGCGCGCGAATTTTCTTATCTGATGTTCGGCTTACGACGCGCGATGAATGTGATGTTCGCCGGCAGCCGCAGACCGGTCAATCAGGTCTATCAAGACGAAGAGATGTTTATTTGACGCTCCATCCGGAGCATTTCTGACAACGATGCGCGAATCTCAAGCGCCCGGCTCCGGCAACAGCGAACGGAGCCGGGCGTTTTTTTGATTCCGGCTTTTTGGGCTATTATCCCGGTTCTTTTTCCGAGCCTCTGGAGACTACATCCGAAACCAAGAAACCTAAATTTATGAGTACCGAAGCGAAACTGGATCTGAAATCAACCGTCAATCTTCCCAACACCCAATTCCCGCAAAAAGGCAACTTGCCGCAAAACGAACCGCTCCGCTTGCAGAAGTGGGACGCGATGGACATTTACAACAAGTTGCGCGAAGCCCGCACGGGCAAACCGTTGTTTGTTTTGCACGACGGGCCGCCTTATGCCAACGGGCGGCTTCATATCGGCCATATTCTGAACAAAACGCTCAAGGATTTTGTCGTCAAGTCGCGTTCGATGATGGGCCACTGGACGCCTTATGTGCCGGGCTGGGATTGCCACGGATTGCCGATTGAAATCAAAGTCGAAGAGGCGCTCGGCTCGAAAAAACACGAAATGCCGGCCATCGAAATCCGCCGCGCCGCGCGCAAACACGCCGAAAAATTTCTCGCCATCCAGCGCGAAGACTTCAAACGCGCGGGCATCTTCGGCGAATGGGACAATCCTTACCTGACGATGAACTACCAGTATCAGGCCGACATCGTGCGCGCCTTCGGGACGTTTGTTGAAAAAGGTTCGGTTTACAAAGGCATGCGCCCGGTTCACTGGTGCGTCAGTTGTGTGACCAGCTTGGCCGAAGCGGAGATTGAATATAAAGACCACACCAGCCATTCGATTTACGTCAAGTTTCCATTCCCGGACGCGCCGAAAGTAGATGGATCGCTGGCGGGCAAGAACGTCAGTATCGTTATCTGGACAACGACGCCCTGGACGCTGCCCGCAAACCTCGCAATCAGCTTCAATCCCGAATTTGAGTACAGCGCCGTTGTCGTCGGCGATGCGGTCTTCATTGTCGCTTCAGGCTTGCTTGAACAAGTCGCCGCGAAAGTTGGTTGGGAAAGCTATCAAGTTATCGGCACGTACAGCGGCGAGGCGTTCGACCGGCTCAACGCGCGTCATCCGTTCATCGAACGCGACAGTTTGTTGATGCTTGGCGATCACGTCACGCTAGACGCCGGTACGGGCGCGGTTCACAC
>CAZRXE010000989.1:0-3663 GCA_964603695.1 uncultured Heliomicrobium sp. | reverse complement strand
GATTGGTCGCAGTCCTATGTTTCGGTTGGCGGCATCGTCACCATGCCGTTGGATTTCACCGGTGGCAGTGAACCGGCGCAGTGGATGACCGGAATGGTCACCGGCGGATACTTTGAAACGCTGGGCATCAAACCGCTGCTCGGCAGAACCATTGGTTTTGACGACGACAAGGAAGGAAATCCCTTCGTCACCGTACTCAGCCACGAAACCTGGCAGAAGCAATTCGGCGGCGAGGCGCAAATCATCGGTCGGACGATTCCGCTCAGCGGCAACAGCTACACGGTAATCGGCGTGATGCCGCCCGCGTTCAAATCTCCGCGCGAAACGGCTGAAGCCTGGGCACCGCTGCACGTCACCAATTCGCTGGCGGCGAAATATCGCGGCGTGCATTTCCTGCGCAGCTATTTGCGGTTGAAAGACACCGTCACCATCGCCCAGGCGCAAGCGGAAATGCGCGGCATAGACCAGCGATTGGCGGCGGCCTATCCGGCGGAGGAAAAAAATCGCCGAGGGATTCTGTTCGGGCTTCACGAACGCATTGTCGGGCAAAGCCGCAACGCGCTGTTGATTCTGTTTGGCGCGGTCTCGCTGGTGTTGCTGATTGCCTGCGTGAATTTCGCCAGTTTGTTGCTGGCGCGCGCGGCGGAACGCGAACGCGAATTCGTCATCCGCGCGGCGCTGGGCGCGGGACGCGGCAGATTGATTCGCCAATTGTTGACCGAAAGCATTTTGATTGCCGTGGCGGGCGGCGTACTCAGCGTTGTTTTCGCAATGTGGGGCATTGATTTGCTGACGGCGCTTAGACCGGCGGACTTGCCGCGTCTGGATGAAATCGCCATTGATCGCCGCGTGTTGTTCTTTACGCTGGGCGTTTCCGTGTTGGTGGGATTGATTTTCGGTTTGCTGCCTGCGTGGACTTCTTCGCGCAGTCAGGTCGGCGAGGCCTTGAAAGAAGGCGGGCGCAGCGCGACTTCCGGTGCGGCCAGACGGCGGCTGCGCAAATCGCTGGTCGTGCTGGAAACGGCCTTTGCCGTCGTCTTGTTGATCGGAGCGGGATTGCTGATCCGCAGCTTTTCGCAACTGCGCGCGGTCAAAACCGGCTTCAACGCGGAAAACGTGTTGACGATGCGGATTGATCTGCCCGAAGCGCGTTACAAGGAAATCACCAAACAGACCGCCTATCGCCGCGCCGTGCTGGCCGAAGTCAATTCGCTGCCGGGCGTCGGGGCGGCGATGGTCAGCGAATTGCCGCTCAGCGGCGACCGGCTGATGCACGATTTCGCTGTTGAAGGCCGTCCCGTTGCGCCAGGCGATGAACCCGACGTGGAAACGCGCAGCATTGAAGGCGATTACTTCCGCACGATGCAAATCCCATTGCTGGCCGGTCGTCTGCTGACCGATCAGGACAATGAAAACGCGCAGCTTGTCGGCGTCGTCAATGAAGCTTTGGTTCGCCGGTTTTTCCCGAACGAAAGCCCCATCGGCGCGCGCGTGCGTTGGGCGCGCGATGAAGAGATTCACTGGATCACGATTGTCGGCGTCGCCGGCGACGTGAAGCATTTCGGCTTGAACGATACGGAGCTTCCCGCGCTTTACACGCCGTATTCGCAATCCGGGCGCGAATGGAAACGCTGGATGAATCTGGCCATCCGCAGCCCGCAGGATTCCGCCGCGCTCGCCGCCGCCGTCAAAAGCCGGCTCTGGAAAATTGATTCGCAAATTCCCGCCACCAAAATCCGCCCGATGACCGAAGTGATTTCGGCCTCGGTCGCCACGGAGCGGTTCAACATGCTGCTGCTGGGCGTTTTCGCCGGACTGGCGCTGGTGCTGGCGGCCATCGGCATTTACGGCGTGGTGGCGTATTCAGTGACGCAGCGCACGCACGAAATCGGCATCCGCGTGGCGTTGGGCGCGCAATCGAAAGACGTGTTGCGGCTGGTCATTAGCCAGGGAATGTCGTTGGTCTTGATTGGGCTGGCGATTGGCTTGGCCGCCGCGTTCGGTCTGACGCGATTGATGCGAACGCTGCTGTTCAACATCAGTCCGGGCGATCCATTGACGTTCGCGCTGGTCGCCTTTGTTTTAACCTTCATTGCGCTGTTGGCCTGCTCCATTCCGGCGCGGCGCGCCACCAAAGTTGATCCGATGATTTCACTTCGCTACGAATAAGAGACTTCAAAAATGAAAAAAACGATTTTGTTCGCTGCCGCCCTGACGCTGGCAATTTTCTTTTCCGCCGCGCATTCCACCGCGTTGGCGCAAACCACTGACGACCGCGAAGCCGTGCGACTGGCCGTGCTTGATTACGTCGAAGGCGTTTACAACGTTGATCCATCGCGCATCGAACGCAGCGTTCACCCCGATCTGGCCAAACGCGGCTTCTTTCGCGAAAGAGGCAAGGACGGTTACAGCACAGGCCAAATGAGCTACCTGAAATTGATCGAGGTCGCCAAGACCTGGAACAAGGAAGGCAAACTGCCGAAAGACGCGCCCAAGGAAATCACAGTGTTTGACGTGCTGGATCAGACGGCCTCGGCCAAGCTGGTGGCGCAATGGGGCATTGATTATTTCCATCTGGCCAAATACGAAGGCAAATGGAAGATCGTCAACGTGCTCTGGCAAAGTCCGCCGCCGAAGAAAAACTAGGCGTTGAGTCTGGACACTTATGGATGGAGTGCGACGGCAATAAGATACCGCCCGCGAATTTATCGTCCCGTCCCTGAGACCTGAAAACCAGTCCCTGAAACCTGACTAAAAAAGGACTTTTCGTGTGATTCAAAAGGTTTTTTGGTAGTCAGGTCTCCGGTCTTAGGTATCGGGTTTCAGGGGATCGGTACAGTGCCGCGCGCGCGTCACTAAGCGGTTCGCATTCAAACGATAGTCACGGAAAGGAACTCCATGAAGAAAATGGACAAGCTCGTATTGTTGCTATTATTGACCGCCTGCGCCGCGTTCGCGCAAACCGCGACGGAGAACCCGGCGGAGCGTCGCGCCAAAGAAATAATTCAATTCCTCAACAGCGGCGATCGCGTCGCTTATCGAAAATATGTCAGCGAGAATTTCGGAGGAGACCTCGCGCGCATTCCGCTGGAACAGCACCTGGACTATTTCTCCGATCTGCGCGATTTCACGCGCGGGGCTGATTTTCACGGCGTGGTGGACTCCAAACCCAACGAAGTCTCCGCGCGGCTGCAAACCAAACTGACTGGCCGTTGGCTGGAGATGCTCGTGCGCGTGGAGGCCGAAGCCCCGCATCGCATTACCAGCTTCAATTTGCGTAGGGGTAAACCGCCTGCCGGCACCGCGCCCGCCAAGGCGCTTGGCAAAGAGCAGATGGCGCGCGAGTTGGACGCTTACGTGAAAAAGCTAGCCGACGCCGATCTCTTTTCCGGCGCGGTGCTGTTGGCAAAAGACGGCGTGCCCGTGTTCAAAGGCGCTTATGGAATGGCCAACAAAGACTTCAACGCGCCCAATCGTGTGGACACTAAATTCAATCTCGGCTCGATGAACAAGATGTTCACCGCCGTCGCCATCATGCAACTCGTTGAACGCGGCAAGCTATCGTTGGAAGACCCGCTCGCCAAATTCGTCCCGGACTTTCCCAACCCGGAAGATGCCGCCAGGATCAAGCTCAAACATCTGCTCTCGCATACGGCGGGACTG
>CAZRXE010000988.1:0-3489 GCA_964603695.1 uncultured Heliomicrobium sp. | reverse complement strand
CCCTAGGACTGGGCGGCCAGCCGGATCGAATGCGGGCCATCGCCGCAAAAATCGCCGGTCACAACCTCGCCATGTTCTTTGCGCCGCCGCTTTACCGCTCGCCCAAAATCAGCGGCGAAGAAACGCTGGAAAAGGGCGCGGAAACGCGCGTGCTGTCTTATCTGCTGACGGCTTTGCTGTTGCTCGGCTTTGCCTTGACGGTGCGGCGGCGAATGGCTATGGCTGAAATCGTCACGGCTTTCACACTGCTGATTACGCTGCTCTGGCCGTGGGATACGTTCCGATTCCTGCTGCCGTTGATGCCGTTTTTACTTTCTTACCTGCTCGAAGCCGTGCGCGGCATTCGCGATTTCGCGCGGGAAAAATTTGAAACGAAAGTTCCGCTGCATCCCTGGCGCGCGTTGCTGGTCGTCGCTGGATTGATTCTGACGATCTACGTTTATGACCATTCGGTTTACATCGCCAAACGCTCAGACCTGTCGCGCGCCGAATATCTGCCCTGGCGCGCCATCTTCGACGAAAACCTGGAAGCCCTGAACTGGATTCGCGAAAAATCTTCGGAAGAAACGGTCGTCGCTTCGCTCAATCCGGCGTTGGTGCATCTGTACACTGGGCGCAAAACCATCGCCAGCGATAATCCCGCCACGAACTGGGAAAACTGGAAGCGGCTTAACGTGCGCTATATGGCTTATTTGTCCGTTTACCCCGTCGCCGATCCCGGAATGGGCGAAGGCCGCTTCAATCAGGCTTATCGTTCCAAAGGCCCGCTGAAACTGCGCGTGATGGACTTGGGCAATCGTGAAAATCGCTTGCCCTGGAATCCTTACTCCGCTCCCAACACGATCAAAATCGAGAACTTCAAATAACGCGAGCTATGCCAGTCAACTCTTTTCGCGAGCGGTTTCATCAGCAATTCTCCTTGCCACGCGCGAAAGACTGGCTGGCGCGCGCGTTTCTGCTGTTACTGCCGCCGGTGTTTTTCTGGCGCGAAACGCTGGGCTGGACGACGCTCGGCGATCAGGATGCGGTCTTCTGGTTTTTCCCCGCCTACAAATTCGCCGCCGAACAAATCCGCACCGGTGTACTGCCGCTCTGGAATCCTTTTCAATACGGCGGCCTGCCGTTTTTCGCCGAATGGCAATCGGGCGCGCTCGATCCGCTGAACTGGCTGCATTGGCTGGGCGCGACTTCGCGGACGATGACGCTTTCGCTGGAATTGAGCTTCGCCGTTGCGCTCTTGGCTATGTTCAGTTACGCGCGCAGCCTGGGTTTCACTCGCCGCGCCGCCGTCTTCGCCGCAGTGATTTTCGGACTGAGCGGCTTTCTGGTCGGACGCACGCTCTATCCCGGTTTTCTGCGCATTGTCGCGCTCGCGCCACTGGTGCTGTGTTTCACCGAACGACTTCATCAACACAGGCGCTGGCGAGACGCCGTATTCGGCGCATTGATCGTCGCCTGGCAAGTTCTGGCCGCGCATCCGCAGCCGCTGATTTATTCTTCGCTGCTGGCCTGCGCTTACGCACTGTTCAGATTGCGGATTGTAGATTGTGGATTGCGGATTGTTCCGGCGAAGCAGTTACTTTCCTTTGAACAAATCCGCATTCCGCAATCCGCAATCCGCAATGACTTTTGCTTCCTTTGCCAATTTGCCCTGATGTTTATCGCGGGCATCGGCCTGACCGCCGTCCAACTTCTTCCCGCTGTCGAATTCGCCACCAAGTCCGTTCGGCAGGAATGGCCGTTTGAGTTATTCACGCTGCATTCGCTGCATCCGGCGTCGTTGCTGGTGGCGCTGTTTCCATTCTTTCACGGTTCAGGGCAAGCGATTTATCAAATGCCTTATTGGGGAAGTTACTGGCATCACAACGAAGCGCAAATTTATCTGGGCGCGTCGGCATTGGCGCTGGCATTGGCAGGAGGCATTGCAGCTTGGTGCGCGCGGCATCGTGTCGGAATGTTTTGGAGCTTGGTTGCCGTTGTCGGCGTGATTTTATCGCTGGGCAAATATTCGGGGTTCATCGCCAAACTGCTGTATCACGTTCCGCTCATCAGCCATTTTCGCAGCCCGAACCGACATTGGATGGAAGTCGTGTTGGCCGTAGCCGTGCTGGCCGGTTACGCCGTGGATCGTCTGCTGCGTGAAGAGTCAAAATTTTTGGCGCGTTGCGCGCTGACTTCTTCGGCGTTCATTGCCTTGCTGTGCGGCGCGGTTGGCGGATGGATGTTCCGGCAAAAGCCTCAAGCCGAAAGTTGGCTACGGTCGCTGCGCGATCTTCAGCATTTGCCGCCCGGATTTTTGCAGTCGGCGCGCTGGGAATTTCTGCTGCCGATGATGTTGGCCGCCGGCGCGTGTCTGGCAGTCGTGATTTTCGCGCGCAGCCGAAATCGCGCGCGTTGGTTTGCACCGCTGCTTTTAGTTTTGCTGATTGATTTCAATCTGTACGCCGCCTTCGCGCCAATCAGCAATCCAGCCAAATTTGAAACGCTGGTTGGCCAAGCCATGCCGCCGACGCTCGCTGCCAAACAAAGTGAACGCGAACCGATTCGTTATCAACTCATGCTTAGCGCCGCGACAGGCGAATTCAGCCCCTTCTGGTTTTACGGCCACGAGATGATGACCGGCTACGATCCGGTGTTGAACGAACGGCAAAAGGTTTTCAGTGGATTGGACGAAGCCGGACGCGCCTTCAATCAAACCATGCTGGAACCGCAAGACCGCACGCTGGACTTGTTCAACGCTCAATATGTATTTGTGCCGCCGGGTTATCCGAACGAAACGGCGCTCAACAATGCAACGCGCTGGCGCGAACTTGCCGAACGCAGCCCGATCAAGCCTTACAGCGATTACCGCGTCTTTGAAAACCTGCGCGCCTTGCCGCGTGTCTGGTTGACCGGACACGCGAAAACGGCTTACGAAGGCGATCAACTCAAACTGATTCGCGGCCAGATTGCTGATCCTGAATTTGATCCGCGCACGACGGCGCTGGTGGATCACGAGACGGCGGCAAAGCTTGAGCCTTCGCTTTTTCAAACTTCGACGACAGCAGACGCGGGCACGGCTTCGATTCTCAGCCGAACGCCGACGAACTTATCCATAGAAGTTCAAGCCAATCAGTCATCATTGCTGGTTTTGAGCGAGATGTTTTATCCGGGCTGGAAAGCGCGATTGGATGGCCGCGACGTTGATTTGTGGCGAGTGGATTACAACCTGCGCGGCGTTTCGGTTCCGTCGGGCAGGCATTTGGTGGAGTTCCGCTACGCGCCGATGTCCATAAATCTTGGGGCGGCCATCAGCTTGATGACCGCCCTCGGATTGCTGGCGATTCTGGTTTGGGAGCGAAAGCGAGTTAAGGACGCGGGCGAGTAGGTTTCTTGGTCGGGTCTTCTTTCTTGGCGTCTTCTTTTTTGCCGTCCGCCGATTTCGCGCCCGCAGCATCCGGTTTGGCTTTTTCTTCCGGCTTCTTCTCGTCCTTAACTTCTTCGGCATCC
>CAZRXE010000987.1:0-6321 GCA_964603695.1 uncultured Heliomicrobium sp. | reverse complement strand
CCGAGCGGCGCGAGCGCGTCAATCACGGAGTTGGCGACGGCGGGTGTTGCGCCGATGGTTCCGGCTTCGCCGACGCCTTTTGCGCCGAGCGGATTGACGTCGGTTTCGGTGACGGTGTGATCAAGCTCGAAGTGCGGCAGTTGATAAGCCTTCGGCACGGCGTAATCCATCAGTTCGCCGGTGATAAGCTGGCCGGTTTCGTCGTAAACAGCTTCTTCATAAAGCGCCTGCGCCATGCCTTGCGCTATGCCGCCGTGAACCTGACCTTGAACGAGCAGCGGATTGATCTGACGACCGCAATCGTCCACCGCGACATAACGCTCAATCTTCACGTCGCCGGTTTCCTTGTCCACTTCCGAAACGCAAACGTGTGTGCCGAAAGGAAAGGTGCAGTTCTTTGGTTCAAAGAAGTAGCTCGCTACCAGACCCGGCTCGAAATCCGCAGGGATGTTGTGCGCCTGATGCGCGTGGAAGGCGATTTCCTGAATGGTCATGGATTTGTCATCCGGGGTGCCTACGAATTTGCCGTTTTCAAAAGTCAGGGTTTCTTCGTCCGTTTGCAGTATATGCGCGGCCAGTCGTTTGGCTTTTTTGACGATGCGTTCGGTCGCTACCATCACTGCGGTTCCGCCGATGGCCAGTCCGCGCGAACCGAACGTGCCGATGCCGTATTGCACGCGATCCGTGTCGCCGTGAACGACCAGCACGTCGTTCAAATCAATGCCGAGCATTTCCGCGACGATTTGCGCGAAGGCTGTTTCCTCGCCCTGACCGTGCGGCGAAACGCCTGTCAGGACGGTGGCTTTGCCCGAAGGTTCAACGCGCACGGTGGCGCTGTCCCAACCGCCGCAAGGCAGCATGCTGGACGGGCCGACTGCGCAAATTTCGACATAAGTCGAAACGCCAATGCCGACCAGACGGCCTTCGGCGCGGGCTTTGGCCTGGTCTTCGCGGAGCTTTTTGTAATCCACGATTTCGAGCGCCTTGCTCAGCGACTTTTCGTAATCGCCGGTGTCGTAGGTCAGTCCCGCCGCCGTCGCAAACGGAAACTCTTCCGGCTTCGGAAAGTTCTTACGCCGCAATTCGACCGGATCCATGCCGAGTTCGCCGGCGACGCGATCCATTATGCGTTCGACCAGATAAGTCGCTTCCGGGCGTCCCGCGCCGCGATAAGCGTCCGTGGCCATTTTGTTCGTGTAAACCTGCGTGCAATTGAGTTGGATGGCTGGAATCTTGTAACAGCCCGAAAGCATCAGGCCGGTCAGCGTGGGAATGGCTGGCGTCAGCAGTTGCAGGTAAGCGCCCACGTCGTAAATGACGTTGTAACGCAAACCGAGCAGTGTGCCATCGTTTTTGACTGCGACTTCGACAGTGCCGGTCTGACCGCGCCCGTGTATGGTCGCCATCATATTTTCGCGGCGCGATTCGATCCATTTGACGGGCTTGTTCAACTGCATTGCGATCCAGCCGAGCAGAGCTTCTTCAGCGTAAACATTCAGTTTGCTGCCGAATCCGCCGCCGACTTCGGGGGCGATGACGCGCAAACGGTTTTCCGGCACGTTGAGCATCGCGGCCAATGTCGTTCGCAGCAGGTGCGGAATCTGCGTCGAAGACCAGACGTTCAATTGCTGTTCGCCGGGGAAGTATTGCGCCAGCACGCCGCGCGGTTCCATCGCGTTCGGGATCAAGCGTTGATGAACGATTCGCTGCGTGACGATTTTGTCGGCTTGCGCAAAAGCAGCGTCAATGTCGCCCGATCCGGCGTTGTAAACCCAGGCGACATTGGTTCCGAGTTCGGGGTGAATGACGGGCGAATCGGGACGGGCGGCGGCTTCGATGTCCGTCACCGCGTCGAGCGGTTCGTAATCCACCTCGATCAACTCCGCCGCGTCGCGCGCTTTGTATTTGTCCGAAGCGACGACGGCAGCCACGGGCTGGCCGACATACGCGACTTTGCCGAGCGCCAGCACCGGATAATCCGGCTTGTTCATATCGGGCGCGGCGGCGGCGCAGGGAATCAAACCGACTTTGCCTTGAATATCCGTGCCGACATAAACCGCCGTGACGCCGGGTGCGCTTTTGGCGGCATCGGTGTTGATCGAATTGATTTTGGCGTGACCATAAGGGCTGCGCAGAAAGGCCACGTGCAAGGTGTCGGCCAGTTTGATGTCGTCCACGTAATGGCCAATGCCGCGAATCAGGCGCGCGTCTTCGGTGCGTTTTACTTTTTCGCCGATGTATTTTCCGAGAAAAGACATTTCATCCTCCGGGATTCTTCCACTAAGTGACACGAAACAGCACGAAGACGGACAAAGGATTCGGATTTTCTTCGTGAAGCTTCGTGGAAGTAATGTTATGCGCTCATTTTCTCCGCCGCGTATTGCACGGCTTCGACGATCTTCTGGTAGCCGGTGCAGCGGCAAAGATTGCCTTCCAGACCGTGGCGAATTTCGTCTTCGCTGGGGTTGGGATTGTTTTTGAGCAATCCGCAGGCGGACATAATCATGCCCGGCGTGCAGTATCCGCATTGCAACCCGTGCTTTTCCCAGAAGCCTTCCTGCACGGGATGAAGCTCGCCGTTTTGCGCCAGACCTTCGATGGTGGTGATGTTTGCGCCGTCGGCCTGAACGGCTAGCATTGTGCAGGATTTGATGGGTTGGCCATTGACCATAATGGTGCAGGCTCCGCAGATGGAAGTTTCACAACCGACGTGTGTGCCGGTCAGTCCGGCCAGATCGCGTATGAAATGAACCAGCAACAGCCGTGGTTCGACATCGGCTTGATAGCTCGTACCGTTGATGGAAAGAGAGATGTTCACTCAAATCCTCCTGGAAAGTGAGACTGGGAAGCGAATCGGCGTGGAAGCACCTGGCTCCGGCGGGGCAAGAACTGATTGGAAGTATTGAAGAGCGACGCGCTCAGCCATTCTTCGCCTTCGGGTCATTGGCGGCTCTCGACGGCGTGTGTGAACCGTCCGAGGCTGCGTGCTTGAAACTGTTGATTGAACTTGGATTGGTCTATGATTCAAGACCAGTTGTAAAGCGGCGGCACTCTAACATTGGCGACTGATTCCTTCAACGGAGATTTAGAAGCCTGTGTATAAATCGGCGAGCGAAGCCTTTGGATCGCTGCGGCGATGGCGCAGCGATCCAACATCACCATACCCGCACCTATCAACGACCATACCCGTTCCCCAAAATGGCGCTGCCGCGAACTTCGTCCGAGATACTCGCGGCAGTGACCGGGCTATCGCTTCACTCCACGGGGGCTTTCTTCGCCGCCGTCTTTGGAGCCGTGTAATTGATTAGCGGCAGGTCTTACCGAAATCGCTTGCCGGCTTTAGATTGCCCGTCACAATGAATCTCAATCTTGATCCCGCACAATTGAGCCTGGAACAACTGCTCGAACTGGTTCGGCAGTTGGTCGCGGAAAACGCTCGGTTGCGCGCTGAGATTGAAGAACTCAAGCGAAAAAATGCCCGCAGCGCGGCTCCCTTCTCGAAAAATAAACGCCGGAAAAATCCCAAACCTCCGGGGCGTAAAGCCGGTCAAGGCGTTTTTCGCAATCGCCCCGCGCCGCTGCCGGAAAGCTACACCAGCCCGCTTGAAGACGTGCCTGTGCAGGAAGATGCCTGTCCGGACTGCGGCGGCGAATTAGCCGATGCAGGGACGGAGGTTGTCACCAACACCGAATTACCTCCCGCGCCAAAGCCTGAGGTCAAAGCCTATTGCGTTCACATTCGCAGTTGTTGCCGTTGCAAACGCAAGGTTCGCGGTCGCCATCCGGAAGTTGCGTCCGACCAGTTCGGCGCGACGGCGTAACGAGGAAGTGCGCGAAGTGATCGGGGACAATTATCAAGGCACACTGTGTACGGATCGCGGCAAAAGTTACGACGCGAAAGAGCTTCAGAATGTGGAGCAACAGAAATGTTTGGCGAATATTCAGCGTTCGATAGACAAGGTGCTGGAGAGCAAACAAGGTTCGGCGCGACGGTTCGGAATGGGTCTCAAATCGCTGCTGAAAGAAGCCATCGGCTTGTACCACGAGTTCCACAAAGCGGAGGGCCAGCTCTCCAATTACCCGGAGCGAGCGCGGGAATTGGACTTGAGAATCACGGATTACCTTCGCCCGCGCCTACTCAGTGACGCGGACAATCATCGCCTGTTGAATGAGATCGGTCGGCATCAGGATCGTGGGAACCTACTGCGATTCCTGCATTCGCCTCAGACGATCGAGCCGACAAACAACGCCGCCGAACGAGCCTTGCGCCGACTTTCCGAATCCGCCTTATGCCGATCAAGCTGGCGACCCGCAGGGAACGACGCGCCCGCTGTTTCGGCCTTTCGCGCCGGCGGCGAACGGCGCTTCGCGGACGTTTCCGGAATTGGAATACATTCAAAACAACGCCAACGTGCTGCCGGCGACGGTCGGCGGTTTGCAGACGGCGGAGAACCTGCCGGGCATCAGTCGGCAATTGAATTTCAATGTGACGGTTCGAGATGGGCGCGGCGGTGTGGGCAATGCTGCGGTGCAGTTGGATGTGGCGCAGGCCGTGCCATTTTTTGTCACTTCGCCGAACGCAGCGGTCAATTGAACGATTGGAGCGCCACAAACCATCACCTGGGAAGCCAACAGCGCGTCGCCCGGTCAAGGCGGCGGGACTAATACCGTAACGGTCACGACGGCTTCGGGATGTAATTGGGCGGGGGTCAGTCAAGTGTCGTGGTTGACAGTGACGGGCACGGCAAGTGGAACGGTAACCTACAACGTGGCAGAGAATATGGGCGCGCCGCGTTCCGGGACGATCATCATTGGCGGAGTATCGTTCACCGTGAGTCAAGCCGGGGCGCAGTCGGGGTTACAGTTTTATCCGTTGTCGCGTCCGGTGCGATTGCTGGATACGCGGGCGGGGCAGTCGGGTTGTTTCACGCCATGACAAGCATTAGCGGCGGAAAGCACACGGCTTCAATCAGCGCGTGGTTTTTGCAATGGCGAGACGATTGCGGCGGCGCTGGCGATTGTCGGGAATGCAACTGTAGTCAATGCAAACGGCGGTTTTCTGACCTTCTGGCCGAGCGGTGCCTCGCAGCCTTTGGTTACGACCTCGAACTTCAGTGTTGGCCAAGTTCTCAATCGGCATTTCACGGTTGGACTCGGCAACGGAGATGGCGCATTCAAGATATACACATTTTCCCAGACAGATTTGGTTGTGGATATGTCGAGCTATTTCGCGCCGTAATTCCCTGATGTCGAGACATTTTTTGGAGTGCGGTTGCTTGAAACCGCTCTGGTAGTCAGGCCGCTGATGGCGGCCTTCGAGGGAATTGAGATGTCTACCCGGAAGGCCTGAAGGCTGATTAAGTAGTCGGGCAAAAATTTGTCGGCAATTTGATTTTCCATTTTAGATTTGTCATTTGTCATTGCC
This sequence comes from uncultured Heliomicrobium sp., assembly GCA_964603695.1. GTDB lineage: Bacteria > Acidobacteriota > Blastocatellia > RBC074 > RBC074 > RBC074. The sequence continues at coordinate 896 of CAZRXE010000987.1, read as the reverse complement.
CGAAACTGGTGCGTACCCAATGAAAAATGAAAATTTGAGAATGGCAAACGGAAAATGAAAACAGCGATTCCCCTGCGGAACTTTTGCCCGTCTACTTACCAAAGCGGAGTTGAGTCACTGCGTGCGCTCACTTGGGCTTATTTGATTCGAATGCGAACGGTGTTCGCCGTCAGGCCGTCAACTATGACCGTGACATCCACTTCGCCGCGCCCGATCAGCGTGCGCGGCAACAGAGCGTTGATTTGATCCAGACCTGTAAAGCCCGGCGCTTCGCCGGCGTAATCAGCGGGCAAGGTCACGCCGCCCACCGTCACGCGCACGGCGGATAGATTCGACCTTCGCCGCACGCCTGAGCCATAAAGCGCCAGAACGACTTGATCGGTTGCCAGACCTAAATCAATTTCCGCTGGGACGAATTGATTGCCGGCGCTGTCGAATTGCGCGACCGGAAAGTATGTCAGCGCGCCATTGCGCACGCGCACGGCTTGCGCGGCAGGAACGCCGCGTCCGCTGGCGTTGGCCGTGAAAAGCGCGGGCGCAACCCGACTGACGTTTTCAAGTCCGAACGCTATTACACCGTTGCTGCTGGTGATTTTCACACTGACATTGCCCGGCGCGACGGCGGCGGGCATCAGGTAATTGACCTGTCCGGGCGAAACGAAAAACAGTGGTGCGAGATGTTCGACGCCGGCTGAATCAGTCAGTCGCACGGTGGTTCCGGCCAGTTGCGTCGGCAGAGGCACGGTTGTCGCGGCTTGTGTGACCGTCGCCAGATTGTTGCCGAAGGCAGCAACTATGCTTTCTACGGCCAGCGCCGACCGGCTGAAACTGGCCGCCGAAACGGTGGTTGTGGCGTCAGGCAAATTCAGTCGGAACATTCCGCGTCCGTGAGTGGC
>CAZRXE010000986.1:0-7513 GCA_964603695.1 uncultured Heliomicrobium sp. | reverse complement strand
AGATCGCGCCGCGCGTGATGCCGTTGGTGAAGGCTTCGACCATTGCCAGATTCACCGGCAACTGCACGGCTTTGAAATGATGATTGTCGCCGCCCACCTGCCGCGCGGCTTCGACGATACGCTCCAGCGATAAAAAACCGTGACTGTTTGCCGGCACGCGATAGCCGTTCCAAGTGGCCGTGCCGTACATCGCAATCTTGCCCGCCGCCACCGCCGATTCTAAAAACTCAAACGCCGCGCCCAACCGCCGGTAAAACTCTTCCGGCGGAACTTCGGCCAACTGCGTTTCAGGGTTGTGCAGGTAATACACATCAACGCAATCAAGCCGCAGGTTGCGCAAACTCTGATCGAGTTGATGCGCCAAGTAAGCAGGCGTCATGCAATGGCTGCCCTGCACGAAATCTTCCGGGCGGCAGACGCCGGGTTTGACGAAGGTTTCTTCCAGGTAAGCCATCATCTCCCGCTGAGTGCGCGGCATCGCGCCATCAAACGGAATGAAGCCGCCTTTGGTCGTCACGACGATCTCTTCGCGCTGAAGCGAGCCAGCGGCGAATAGTTCCGAAAACGCCTGACCGAAACTGCGTTCGCTGCGTTGAAAGCGATAATTGGCCGCCGCATCAAAGACGTTGCAGCCAAGCTCTGCCGCGCGCTTGACCGCCAGCCGGTAAGCTTCGTCGGTTCGTTCATCGGCGTTGCCCAGATACGAACCCAGGCCGACTGATGACATCCATAATCCTTCCGCTTGCCGAAAGTGATCGTTCGGCAAGCGGTCTGAAAATCTGGTTTTGTAATGCGCGGTTCCCTCCGCTGTCGCTTTCAATCTTGTGCTCATTCAACCTCCAAAACAGTAGTGCAATCAATTTCGGCCAGACTGTGCAAGTAACGCACAGTCAAGGATTGACAAGAATCACCAGCCCAACAAAAGGAATGGCTTGTGGATTTTGCCCGTCCGACAGGTTCGTATACATCAACTGAAAATTCGGATCGCCGGTCGGCATCAACGTGACGTGATCGTCCAGCCGGCTTTCGTTGGACAGGTCTATCAATGTTCCGTCCGGCCACAGGTAATGAACTTCGCGGGCGGCGGCGGTTGATTCCCAGTCTTCAAAATCAATCGTAGCGGGGTTTCCGGTCAGACGGCCATCGGCATAAAAGACCTTCATCGGTTTGATGATGACGCGCGGGTCGGTCGGTTGACCGCGCAGCGCCGTCGAATTGTTGTAATAAAGCTTGTAGCGCGCGCCGCCCAGATGCACAGGATTCGGTGCCTGCATTTGTTCAAACAGTTTCGGGCAGCCGTTCGCCTGATACTGAACCTGCCAGCGCACTCCGTTCCAGACGGCGTAACCCTGCGTAAAGCTGTAGGGCGAACAGGCCGGGTTGGACACATTCACGGTGAAGACCATAGGGGTTCCTGTGGCTTCATCCCAGCGTCCGTCATTCAATTTCGGATAAATCATTTTGAACTGCCGCGCGTGCTGAATGCCGTTGTTTCCTTCGACTGCATCGCCCTGCACTCCGATGGCGACCTTGGGTTCGCAGTCGCCACCGGCAGAGTAATCGGCCATGGTTTGGCAAAGCGTGCGACTGCTGCGATTGAAATCCCTGCCCAGATAACCGTCCTGACTGTCCAAATAAAGAATGCGATTTTTCTGGTCCGTACCGTTGGCTTCAAAAAACAGTCTGACAAAACCATTCATCGGCACGGCCTGAAATAAAGACACGTTGCGCACCAGACTCGTGCCCGGACAATCCGCAGGCGGCTGGCCCGGCGGCGTTTGCGGGCAGGGCATTCTCAAACCGAAACCGGTGATTCCGACAAACGGCGAAGCCGTAGCCAAATCCGTCACCGGCGAGGAAGTGACCGCCGTTTTGACGCCTTTTTCGTTGCCGGGCAGCGGGTTGTAATAAAGCTGCAACCTGCCGCTCAAATCATTGCCCGCCCAATCGCCGAACTTGAAAACATAAGCGCCGACGTTCCCGTCAATCACGACTCTGGTCGAAGCGGCGTAAGTGTTTCCGGTTCCCTGCACCTGCCAATACTCTTCAGGCGTGGTTGCGGCGACTGTTCCCGAAAGCAAAAACTGCGTGCAGCTTCGGTCAAAACAGGCTTTTACATTGACCGAATACGATGTGCCGGATTTCAAGCCCGTCAGCGTCAGATTATTTGTCGCGGCAAGCAACGTTTGCGTGGCGAGACTGATGCCATCCGTCGCGTTGACCTCGTAATGATCCACAGCGGTTTCCGGCAGCAACCAATCGGCCTGAAGCTTTGATGACGAATAATAGGTTTTCCCGGCAATCACTGCCGCACTTGTCGGCGCAAGCGTCAATGCGGAGTTCCAACGCGCCGGTTTGGGCAACGGCGGTTTCGGAGCCGGGCGTGGAGGAACCTGCTGAACGAATCCGGCATTTGCCAACGACAACATCAAAATGCACAACAAAACTCCAAAGTGCCTGACGCAAAGTCTCTTCATCAAAACCTTCACCTCAATTCAAAACAACTCAATGAACCGACCGAGCGGCAATGGTTAATCGCCATAACGTCCCACCGTTCGCCATACGTCCACGACGTTTTCGCCGCGCACGCAGTACATCCGGTCGTAAAGATTCACGTTCGGGTCGCAGTGCGGGACGATGAATTCGATGCGGTCGCCGAGTTTGATTTCGCGGCTGGGACTGGCAAGGGTTAGTGTGCCGTGTTCGTCGCTGCCGGCGGAAAATGTAACGCCGCTGATGCCTTTCACGTCGCCGTCGAATTTGCGGTCTTTAGCAAAGGCTTTGATGCCGGCGTCCACCGTGGCGTGATCGTCATAAACCTTGCTGATGACTGTTCCCATTACGGTCAGGGCGCAGGCGAAGTCTTCGTAAACCGCGCCGCTTTTGCCGCCGACCAGTTTGTATTCTTTATCCATCACCACATACGAACCGGCTTGCAGTTCGGTCATTCCCGCAAGCTCCGAGTCAATGTTGTAAGTGCCCGTGCTGCCGCCGGACAGGATTTCCACCGGCAAGCCGCGCTTTTTTAATTGGGCGAAAGTTTCCAGCACCGGCGTCATCACTTTGACGGAATGCGCGCGGCGGGCGTCAAAACCGTTGACGTGCGCCGAAACGCCCGAATAACCGTGAATGCCGCGCAGTCTCAATCCGGGGAGCTTGGTCAATTGTTCGGCCAGTTTGATGGCCGCTTCGCCCGCAGGAACGCCAGTGCGACGGCCCGCCGGATCAACATCCATCAATACGGTCAGTTTGAGTTTGGCGGCGATGGCGGCTTCATTGAGTTGCTCTGCGTGCGACAAGTCATCCACCACGGTCATTGTGTCCGGCGCGCGGCGCAGGAGTTTTATCAAACGTTCGATCTTCGGTTTGCCGACCAGTTCGGAAGTAATCAGCAAGCCTTTGATGCCCGCCGTCGCCATCGCTTCAGCTTCGCGGATGGTGGCAACACACAACCCCAGCGCGCCGGCTTTGAGTTGGCGCTGAGCGATCTCAGGACATTTGTGCGTTTTGCCGTGTGGGCGCAAGTTGATCTTGGCGGCTTTGGCGTGCGCGGCCATTTTAGCAATGTTGGCTTCCAGCAAATCCAGATCAAGCAGCAAACACGGCGTCGTCAAATCGGCTTTTGTCAAGATGTTTGGGCCGTTCAAGCCTGTGCCCGCGTCGAGTCGCGCTTCGACTTCAGAAGGCGAATAACCCGTCGCCGTTTTGGTCAGGATTTCCGGCGCGCGCGCAGATGCTTTCTTCGATGATATTGCCGCAGCGGTCAGGGCCAACGCGCCCCGCAATATGTTTCGGCGAGATGTCGTCATTTGTGAACCTCCGATTGAGTGATGAATGTAAGGCATCAAAACTTAGCTGTTGCCGCAGTGTCAAGAATCCTGCGGTGTGTTATCTTCGCGGGCAAGTAAGGTTTGAGCCGAAGAAGTCGTTGTTGTCGCGTCCGCGATGGCTGGAAACAATAAAAATGTAGGACGGGCTTTAGCTTGTCCACAGTGGCGTCAGGTTAAAGCCTGTCCACATTTTCCACTGATTTTGACGCGCTGCTAGGATTTTTCCCGAATGAATGAATTCAACATGATTCGCCGCCAACTGGCTGAAAGGCTGACGCCGCCGCATACCTTGCGGATTGAACCTGAGCGCGTCCGCCAAGCTGCTGTTACGCTCATACTGCGTGAAACGACGGGGGCGGCGGAGGCGTTGATTATCAAACGCGCCGAATTCGAGGGGGATCCGTGGTCAGGCCATCTGGCGTTGCCGGGCGGACGCGCCGAAGCTCAGGACGAAGATTTACTGGCCACGGCGGTGCGCGAAACTCGCGAGGAAATCGGCGTGGAGTTGCTGGACGCAACAGGCGATAGAGCGCGGTTCATTGGCCAATTGCCGCTCATCGCGCCGCGCAATCCGGGACTGCCGCAAATCGAAATCACGCCGTTGGTGGCGCTTGCGCCGGCGGAATTAACGCTGCAATTGAGCAACGAAGTCGAAACCGCCTTCTGGGTTTCCGTGCCCCAACTCAAACGCGAAGGCGCATCGGCTACTTACTTTTGGCGCTACCAGGATGTGATCGTCAAACGGCCTGCTTATCCAACTGACAACGGGCTGATTTGGGGTATCACCGAACGTATTTTGACCAACTTTCTCGAACTTCTGGATTGAGTTTGGTGGTTGGTGGTTGGTAGGAAGTGTTTCGCCAACCACCAACCATCAACCACCAACCACCAAAACAATGAACCAACCACCAACTACCGACCACCAACCACCGCACTTGATTCGCCATTTCGGCACGCTGCAAGCGACGGCGTTGAACATGTCCAATATGATCGGCATCGGCCCGTTTTTGACGATTCCGCTGCTGATGTCCGCGCTGGGCGGCCCGCAGGCAATGCTCGGCTGGCTGATTGCCGTGCTGATAGTCATCCCGGACGGCATGGTTTGGAGCGAACTCGGCGCGGCAATGCCTGGTTCGGGCGGCAGTTACCTTTATTTGCGCGAAGGCTTCGGCAGCAAGACCTTCGGGCGGTTGATGGCTTTTTTGTTTATCTGGCAATTCATCGTCAGTGGCCCGTTTGAAATCGCTTCCGGCTACATCGGTTTCGCGCAGTACCTGAATTACATCTGGCCGAACGCTTCCAAGAATCTGGTGGTGATCGCCATCGGTCTGGTGAACATTGCGCTGCTCTATCGGCAGATCAAACACATAGGCAAAATCACCGTCAGTTTGTGGATCGGCACGCTGCTGACCACCGGCGCGGTGATTCTGACCGGCGCGCTGAATTTCGATCCTAAGCTGGCCTTCGACTTTCCGCCGGATGCGTTCAAGTTTTCGATAGGCTTTCTGTTCGGCTTGGGGGCGGCCTCGCGCGTGGGCATTTACGATTACCTGGGCTATTACGACATCTGTTACATCGGCGACGAGGTGAAGGATCCGGGTCGGACGATTCCGCGTTCGGTCATTATCAGCGTCGTGGCCGTGGCGCTGATTTACATTCTCATTAATCTTTCGATCATCGGCGTTGTGCCGTGGCGAGAGTTCGTGCCTGCCGAAGCGACCAAGCCGTTTTCGGATTTCGTCGTCTCCGTGATGATGGAAAAGATTTATGGTCGCCCGGTGGCGGTGGCCGTCACGCTGATGATTTTGTGGACGGCGTTCGGTTCGGTGTTCGCGCTGTTGCTGGGTTATTCGCGGATTCCGTTCGCGGCGGCGCGCGACGGATACTTTTTCAACGTCTTCGGCAAACTGCATCCAAAACACAACTTCCCTTACGTTTCGCTGCTGGCCATCGGCGCGATTTCCATCTTGTGCAGTTTTCTTTCGCTGGGGACGGTGATTGACGCGCTGATTGCGCTGCGAATTTTGGTGCAATTCATCGGGCAGATCGTCGCCGTCACCTTGTTGCGAAAAAACGCGCCGCAACAGCATCGCCCTTACAAAATCTGGCTTTACCCGCTGCCGAGTTTCATTGCGCTGGCCGGATGGCTTTTCATTTACCTGACGCTGGACTGGAAAATCATCTTAATGAGTCTGGCGGCGCTGGCAATTGGCGTCGGCAGTTTTCTGGCCTGGTCAGCAAGCACTTCGCGATGGCCGTTTCAAACAACCGCCGTCCGCAACGATTAGGCGCAAGGGCTATCCCAAATGGTCAATTTCGTCCCGATGCAAACCGTAATGCGATTTAAGCAGTTGAGGTAAATGGTGGAATAAAAGCGTTTATCATGACTGATCCGGTTGGCACATTCATTGCTAACACCAACAGCGTCGCAAGTTCGCAAAGTGTTTAATGTTTTTTGAGCGTTCGGATTTTCTGTTAAGATCGCCGTTGTCCAAGCAAGACAAGTGGCGACCAAAGAGGCAAGGAATGATCGTCCCCTTTTCCGGCATCCGAGCAGTAACTGATAGCTGAGAAGCTTGGCCACAGGGGGGAATTTATGATGCAAGCATTCAAGAAGTTTTTATTCGCGTTCTCGATCTGTCTGACTCTGACCTTCACCGGTTTGGCAAACACCCAATACTTCGGGCAAGACCGCAAACCGCCGGAACGTCCCAAAGAAAAAGACAAAGAAGAGTCGAAAAGCAAAGATGAGAACCGCGACCGTCGAAACGACGACAAACGAAATGACGACAAAAAAAGCGGCGATAAGAAGAAGCCTTAAAGGCTCCTCAACGCCGCCGATTCGACAAAGAGATTTTCTCTCTCCTTACCTTACAGCCCGCTGTTGATGCGCAACAGCGGGCTTTTTTCTAGCTACTCGCTTTTAGCGGCTTCGATCTTCTTGGCCTTGCGAGATTTGCCCAATTGCTTCGGATTCTTGCGGGTTTTGCCGTAAGTGCCTCTGCTGATTTTGCCGCGTTTCGAGCGTTGATCGCCTCTGCCCATTTGAAAAATTCCTCCGTTGTTAAAGTTATTGAAGTTTCGGGTTTGGTTGAATGCGTTTACTTGTCCGCCAGTTCGACGGCGACGATTGTGTCAATGTCATCGTGCGAGCCTTTGGGCAAGCTGATGAAGAAACCGAATTTGTCGTGTTCGTAAAAATCCAGTTTGGTACCGTCTTTCAGCAAGCGGACAGATTTCACTTTTTGCCCCAGCTTCGGCATGGCCAGCGCGGGGTCTTTCCAGTTCAGTATGTGCAGGTAAACGGTGTTGCCTTTGCGTGTGGTCACGCCCCAGGGGCGCGGCGTCAAAGGGCCGCTGCGCGTGCCGTAAATGGATTCGCCGTTCTTTTGCAGCCACTGGCCGACTTCGTTCAATCGCTGCGTGAATTCCGGCTGGATTTTGCCGTTCGGCATCGGGCCTACGTTGAGCAGAAAGTTGGCGTTGTTGCCGGCGGGGTCCAGGAGGTTTTTGCCGGGCGTCGTATCGAAGCCGGTGGCAAACTCCCAGTAATTGCCGGTGGCGCCGTCGTTCTTGTGGTACGCGGCCTTGTACCACTCGTCTTCGCTGGGGACGACCCAGGTCGCGCCCGCGCTGCGCACGATGCCGCTCAGCCCGCTGTCGGCCACGCCGTTGAGGAAGTA
>CAZRXE010000985.1:0-6627 GCA_964603695.1 uncultured Heliomicrobium sp. | reverse complement strand
CATCACCACCACAGGCAAGGCGTCGTCCAGGCGGCGCACTTGCTCAATCAGTTCCAACCCCTCCAAGCCGGAAGTCGTGTCGCGCGTGTAGTTCATATCCATCAGCATCAGATCGAACTCGCGTTCCCGCGAGGAAGAAAGCGCGTTGAGCACCGCCGCCGGCGAATTGACGGTTTCAGTGGCGAAGCCTTCGCCTTTCAGCAACAGGCGCAAAGCTTCCAAAACATCCTGCTGGTCATCGGCCAACAAAATGCGCGGACGATTAGGAATGGAATAATTCGTAGACAACATAGCGCCGGTCACAATCTCAATCGCTATGCCAGCAATTCGGCGAGGCTAAGCTGTTGAATTGTTTGAGCAAGACCAGATCGGCACGCCGGGACGAAAGCAAAACCGTCCGGTTCCAAGAAAGACTTTTCCCAACAACGGACAACAGGCAAAGCCCCCCAGAATTAACCTTGCCCGAACTCAACGTGGTGGATATTGTACTCGCCGCACCAATACCCCAAACATCCGTCAAAAAGGAGACTTCCCTGATGCGCTGCATTCTCGCTTTGTCGTACCGAATCTTCGCCGCCGCCTTATTGCTTTCGCCGGTCGCCGCACTCGCTCAAATCATAGGCATCGGCCCCATCGGCCAAGTTTCGCAGGCACAAACGGGTTTTCAATTCACCGAAGGCCCGGCGGTGGATACGCAAGGCAACATCTATTTCACCGACGTGCAGCGCAGCCGCATTCATAAGATTGACCGGCAAGGTCAACTGACGACCTTCCTGGAAAACACGCAAGGCATGAATGGGTTGATGTTCGATCCGCGCGGACGCTTGATCGCCTGTCAAAGCACGTCCGGTCGCATTGTCGCCATTGACGTGGCGACCAAAGCCGTGACCGACATCGCCACGCAATTTGAAGGCGCGCGCTTCAATTCGCCAAACGATCTGGTGATTGATCGGCAAGGCAACATCTATTTCAGCGACCGCAATGGCAACGCGGTCTATTTCATCGCCGCCACTGACAACAGCGTACGGCGACTCATCACCACGCTGACGCTGCCCAATGGCTTGCTTCTGTCGCTGGACGAAAAGACTTTGTACGTGCTCTACGGTTCGCCGAATCTGGTCAGCTACCCTATCAATTCGCCCGGCCAACTTGGCGCGCCGCAAATGACCGCGTTGCAGGGCGCGGGCGGCGGCGACGGCATGACAATTGATACGCAAGGCAATCTGTACATTACCCGCCCCAACATCAACGCCGTTCAAGTGCTGACGCCGGCGGGACAATCGCTCGGCACTATCACGTTTCAGGAAGCGCCCTCCAATTGCGTGTTCGGCGGTGCGGACTTAAAGACGCTTTTTGTCACTGCGCGCACTTCGGTCTACACCGCGCGGATGCAATCCATCGGCTATCGGTTCGCTTCGCCCGTCGCTTCGGTTTCGGCGGCGAGCTTTTCCGGTTCGCAACTTGCCGCTGAAACCATCACCGCCTTGTTTGGAAATGGTCTGGCAACGGCAACACAAATTGCGAACAGCGTTCCGTTGCCGACGCAGCTTGCCGGAACCACGGTCAAAGTGACGGACAGCACGGGGACGGATCGTTTGTCACCGCTGTTTTTCGTCGCGCCGGGGCAGATCAACTATTTGATTCCGCCGGGAACCGCCATCGGCGGAGCGACAACCACCATCACCACCGGCGAGGGTTCGGTTTTCACCGAAGGCTTGCGCATCGCTGCCGTTGCGCCGGGCGTGTTCAGCGCCAACGCTTCGGGACAGGGTGTGGCAGCGGCGGCGGCGTTGCGTGTTAGAGCAGATAATTCGCAAAGCTTCGAAGCGGTGGCGCGCTTCGATTCGGCGCTCAACCGATTTGTCGCCGTGCCGATTGATCTGGGCGGGACGAGCGATCAGGTTTTCCTTTTGCTTTACGGCACTGGCATTCGCGGACGCAGCGCGCTTTCCGCCGTCACCGCAACCATTGGCGGCGTCAGCGCGCCGGTCGAATACGCTGGTGCGCAAGGCGATTTCGCCGGACTGGATCAATTGAATGTGCGTTTGCCGCGCGCGTTGGCCGGACGCGGCGACATGGACGTAATCGTCTTAGTGGACGGAAAACCCGCCAACGCCGTTAGAATCAACATCAAATGACCAAACAGAGACGCAAAATTTTGCGTCTCTGTACCCATCACCAAAACATCACCGAATCCTCATGAACCGCTTCCCAAATCCGGCTACCCTCCGCACTGTCACCGTAACTCGCGTGTTCGCGAGTGGTTTTCGAGGGGAATAAGGAGAACAAGGGAGGTAAACATGCAACAAAACAAACAAGCCAAACTGGTTAAACGGGGAACAGTCACACAAGAACCGCCGCCCAAACCGCAGCAACAAGTCTTGCCTGTGGTCAATGCCCTGAAAAAGGCTCTCACCGGGCGGCTGAAAACTGCGGAGACCGCGCGAACCGATGCACGGATGGCTTTTGAGGCGCTCTTTGCCCGCGCTTGATCGAAATCCTGAAAGGAAGACTAGCCTGAAAAGGGGTTTGATAATGACGACACTGAGCGAGACACGCATCTGCTATCGCTGCGATTACGAAACTCAAAACCCGCTAGGCGCGTGTCCGCAATGCGGGCATCCGTTGCGCACACCGACACAGATCAAACGGCTGGGAATGATTATGGCGGCGGCGGGCGGCTTTCTGATTCTGTTTATGGGCGGCATCGCGGTCACGGTCGCCGGCATGGTCTGGCATCCTTTTAATCCGCGCGCGTCCAGCCAATTCACCGGCGGGCCGGGAGACCTTCTCTTCATTTTCGGGATTTTCGCCACGGTCATGATCTTCGGCGGTTGCGCGCTGGCGGCTGGCGTTTTTCAAATCAAACACGGACGGCGCAATCCTCGGCTAACTCGATACGCTTTTGTACTGGCCGGAATTCTGGTGGCCACCGGCATGTTGGTGCGAATCATCTTGTAGCGTTATCGCGCGTCCAGTTCCGCCGCCAAATTTTTCGGCGCGATCAACAGCCAGGCTTGGCGAATATGCGAAGCCAGTTCGTCGTCATCCATTCGATCTAGATGAATTCCAACCCAACCGCCTTTGCCGACGTAAGGCGGAAAGAAAAATTTCTCTGGCGCAGCTTCCAACAACATCGCCTGAAAACCTTGCGGCACGGGAATCCAGACTGCGATGCGCCCGTCGTTGTGGTGATTGTGGACGAACATCGTGAAGACTTTCTTCTTCACGAAAAACGTCGGCGAGCCGTGCGACAGCTTTTCCATCGTTTCCGGCAAAGCCAGACAGAGGCTTCGCACTCGTTCGAGATGATTGATTTCCATAAGTTTCAAGCCGACAGCATCAACGCGCCGGCTTCCAGCCATTCCGCAAGAATCTTTTCGGTTTGTTTGGCGTTGGCGCGCATTGAGCCGGGTTTGGACAACAAGGTTTTGATTTCCACCGCCCGTTTGGTTTCGTAAAGCGTCAGGTAAGCGGCCTTGTCCAGGTTTGTCATCGAAATGCCCGCCGCGCCGGGGCCGAACAGCAAATAAACTTTCTTCGACGGTTCCACTTCCGGCAAACCAGTCAGTTTCGGCGCATCGTCGCAAAGCGCCATTGCCGGCATCAGACTCAATTCAAACAAGAACCGTTCGACGTGCTGAATGGCCGGAATCACGTTCGCCTGGAAACTGCCGACATCGTAACCCGGCGCGAGCCGCACGCACGCGCGGTCGCTGATGGTCGTGGGCAATTCGCCGGGTGCGTAAACGCCTTCGCTCGCCAACCGCCTGCGGCAACCGGCGATGGCGGCTTCCAGCCGAACGATGTCCTGAATTTGCGGCGCGCGCCAAGCTCCGCTGCGACAGCCGTCCAACAGGAACTCCGAAAACGCCCGTCCCATCGAAGCCCGCTCCTGAATCGAACGATGAAAAAACGCGCCGGCAAAGAATCGCTCCAACGAAGCCAATGACCGCGTTTCGGCCAGGATGATCGTGGTTGAGATTTTGAATTCTTCGGCCAGCGTTTGCAGCGTGCGTTTTCGCCGCAACGGATCGTGTCGCCAGGCTCTGCGGTCAACGGCCAGCAACTGCCCGCGTTCCGTTTCGGTCAACTCCATCCCGGCCAGCGCGCGCGACGGTTCGGCATAAACTTCTTCGACGAAAGCTTCGTCAAACAGCATTCGCACAACCAATTTTTGCAAAGTGTGATGGCTCATCGGGCAGCGGCAACTTTCGTTTTGTCGGTGGGAAACAGCGCGTTCAGCCGGGCGAACACATCCAGGCATTCTTCCGGCGTGTTGCGTTCGCATTCAAAAACAATGGCTTTCAAATTGGTCGCGCGTGGCAGCACGTATTCCAAAATCTCCCAGGTTTCGGCCAGCGGTTCAGGCGAATGGTTGTCTTCGATGTAAGCAAAACCGTCCATGTCCGCGTAACCGCCGCCCGCAACGTGCATTTCGACAATGCGTTCGAGCGGGAAAGCGTCCAGCCCCGACAGCGGCGACAAACCGCGCGATTGTTGAAAGATGGCCAGATGCGCGCAATCCAGCAACACGCCGCAATCGGCGCGGTCGGCCACCAGCGCGAAGTAATCCAGCATGTGCAAATCGCCCAGGTAAATCACCGACGGCGGATTTTCCGGCACACAAGCCAGTCCGGTTTCGGCTTCAATCCGTTGAATGCTTTCGGCGGTTTCGAGCGCCGATTCGCGGCACAGGATCGGCGGCATCAACATGCCGTGGCCGCGTTCGCGCAAACCGAAATGCCAGCGCCCGGCATCGCCGCACAGCCACGCAGCATTGATCTCTTCGGCCAGAGCTTTGGTTTGCGCTAGCCAATGCGCGTCAATGTCCAGTTTTTCTTCCAGATTGATGTCCAGAAAGTGGTAGGTCGTGGGCAATCCCGCCGCCGCCCACCGGCGCACGGTGTCGTCCAGGCCGCGTTCCAAATCGCCGCCGTATTCGTAAAAGTGTATGAGGTCTGGGTAATTCGCTTTCATCCAACCGGCGTCAATGCCTTTGGCGGCGATGTTGAATTCGCCCGAAAGCCCTACGCCCAGGCGCGGCAAACGTTTGATTCGTTCAGCAAACTTGGTCATGCGGCGGATTGTAACGGCGTCGGAAAAAGTTTCAACCGGCGGCTTACGCCCACTTCGCGTCGCGCAAAATGGCGCGCATTTCCGCCGGCGACTTGCCCAGCTTTTCCGCGCCGATAACGACATCGTTCAAATCCACGCCGTACCAATTGCGTTTGCCCGCATCGCACAAACCCGCGATGTTCAGCGGCTCGACGCCGGCCTTCACCCGCGCGACGAAATCCGCCGGCGGCGTTTGCTGCAACAGTTCGCCCAAGCGCAAAGTTTCCGCCGCGAACGGCTGCCGATCCGCCGCCAGAAACCGCCGCACCAAATGACCGGCGTTCAAGCGCCGCGCCATTTCGCTGTAACTGGCCGCCGCGAAATAAAACATCGAATAGGCCGCGAAGTTGTCAAACCGTGGAAAGGCCGCGTAACAAGCCGCGATGAACCGCGCCGTGTGATCGGCTTCGGCCAGCGTCACGGCGCTGTATTCCGCAAATGCCCGGCTTCCCTGCTCCAACAGTTTGCCGATGCGCTCCACGCCGAGCAGCGCCAGCGGCATCCCCGTGCTGAAAATCGGATCCACGAACGCCGCCGCCGAAGGCAGCATAGCCCAGTCCGCGCCCGCCGCCGATTTCGCGCGCCAGGCCACGCTCGGCATCCAGGTGAATTCGCGAATTGCTTCGGCATCGGCAAACTGCGCGGCAATCGTCGGAAAACGTTTCAAAAATCGCCGCCACGCCGCTTCGCCTTCGGACAATTTCAATTCAGCGGCCAGTTCGTCCGTCACTACAAACCCCGCGCTGACGACACCGTTGCCGAACCGCAGCACCCACATCCAACCGCCGTCGAACACGTGATGCACGGCGGCATCATCAATTGGATACGGCGGCCAATCGGGAGTTTCATACTCAGGCATACGGTCGCAACGATACACGCCCGCGAAGTGCGAAAACAAAGCCTGCGTCGAAGGAAAGCCCTCAAAGCTTCCGGCAAGATTCAGCTTGCGGCTCAGGAAACCATTCGCCCCGCTCGCGTCAATCAACAATCCGGCGCGCACGCTAAACGCCCGCCCGCAGCGTTCGCCGCGCAACTGCACGCCGCCGGCAAACGCCACTTCGGTCAACGTCGTGTAATCGCAATATTCCGCGCCGAGCGCAATGGCTTCGCGCAACAGAAAATGATCCACATCCGCACGCAGCCAATGAGTGTCGGCAACTTCATCGTTCGGATTGGCAGCGACCAGCAGTTGATTGGAACGGTCAGGCTTGGCTCGGTAAGACTGATTCGCTTCATGTTTGAAATAAGTAAAGCCGCGCTTCAAGCCGCAAACGATTTCGGGATAAGTTCGCCGCCAAACGCCAAACGCGGTCAACGGCAACAAACGCGGCAAGTCGTAGCGTTCGGCAAGCTGTTCGATGATCAAGTTCATCAACGGCGAAGTGGATTCGCCGACGGCAAAGCGCGGATGCGCGCCGCGCTCAATCAAAACAACGGACAAGCCAATCCGCCGCGCGATCATTGCCAACAGCGACGCGCTGAAACCGGAACCGACGATGGCCAAATCAA
>CAZRXE010000984.1:0-3127 GCA_964603695.1 uncultured Heliomicrobium sp. | reverse complement strand
ACAGTGTTTCCGAATCTGGTGAACGGTGGAAACCTGGCCAACGCTGCCAACCGCAACCAACTGACCAATGGAACGCCTGCGGATTTGGCTTTGAACTATATCAATCAGAATGCAACCGGCACGGTCAAGTTCCTGGCCAATCCGAACACCGGTGTTGCCAACCTGTTCACTAACGGTGCGAAGTTCCGCTACAACTCATTGCAGGCTGAATTCCGTCGCCGCTTCACGGCGGGGTTGTACTTCCAAACCAACTACACATTCCAGAAGACGTTGAGCAATGGTATCGGCACTGGCCAGACTCTGGTGGAGCCGTTCCTGGATAATGCTCGCCCCGAACTGGAATACTCGCGCGCCGATTTCGATTCCGCGCACAATTTCAAACTAAACGGGATTTACGAACTTCCCTTCGGCAACGGCCGCAAGTTCTTCAACAACGCTCATCGCGCGGTTGACGCCATCATCGGCGGCTGGCAGATCAGCCCGATTGTGACGGTCAGTTCCGGTGCGCCGATCAGCTTTGTTGACCCGCGCGGCACTTTCAACCGTGCCGGACGTTCTGGCCGTCAGACGGCGTTGACTTCGCTGACCAAGCAGCAACTCAAGGACTTGATCGGAGTCTACAAAGTGGAGCCGGGCAATTCGCGCGGCATTCCGGCGGGTATCTATTACATCAACCCGAGTGTAATAAACACGACGGGTCGTGCGGCGGAAGGCTTCGGCACGACGCCGTTCTCCGGTCAGGTTTTCTTCAATAACGCGCCGGGACAAACCAGCGGTTTGGAACGCGCATTCATTGACGGCCCCTGGTTCACCAACGTTGACGCGACTTTGGCCAAGAGCTTCCGCATCAAAGAAAACATGCGTTTCCAACTCCGCTTGGAAGCGTTCAACGTCTTCAACAAGACGAACTTCTTCTTCAATGCGGGAGAGCAGTTGCAGAACGTCAATGCCACGACCTTCGGACGAATCAATCGGGCGTTCGCGCCGCGAATCATTCAAATCGGCGGACGTTTCGATTTCTAATCGCGTTCAGTCGGTTTGAAGAATTGTTGGGGAGCGGTCAAAAGCCGCTCCCCTTTTTATTGGCTGATTGGTTCAGAGCGCACGGGAAACAGCCTACCGAATTGCAATCGGACGCATTGTGAAGCCCGCCGCCGTGCCTTTGATTTTGTTGGTGGCGGCGACATAACAGAACTCGTAAACGCGGTCGTGCGCGAGGTCTTCCAGGAAATGAAACTCGCCGATGTGTATGCCTTGTTCGATCAGCAGGTAATGATGAACGGGATTGAAGGATTGGTATTTGTCGCGGTAAGCCTTCGCGTCCTTTTCCGCCGGGCCGTATTCCAGGCCGCTGGTGTCGCTGCCGAGCATCATTGCGCCGTTTTCTTCCACCAGCCATCGCGCGGTTTCCAGACTGATGCCGGCGGAATCGTGCGCGGCGATAGCGGCGTGATCGCTGCCGGTTTCGCCCCAGTAACGCAGCGTGCCGGTGCGAATCAAAACAATGTCGCCGGGTTTCAATTGAGTTTGTTGACGGCGCAGTGCCTGCTGCAAATCCTCGATGCTGATGATGTAGTTGGCGGGCAAGGCTTCGACGTTTTTCAAACCAGCCACGTCAATCAACACTCCGCGCGCGACGATGGGCGGAATCGTTGTCGCGTCGGCTTTGCGAATGCCGAAGTTGCCGCCCCAATCAGCTTCCTTGAAACCGTTGTACCAGGAATTGTCGCTGCCTGTGGTGATGTGGCCCAAACCGTCAATCTGCGTGGCGACGTTGTCGCTGATGAACAGCGCCGAACTGTGCCAGCGCGTTTGCTTGCCGTTGTCGGCGATCAGTGCGGGCAAGTCTTTTTGCCGCGAAACGCCTTCGGGACTGCGGAAGGTCATGATTTCGCCGGGACTATGGCCGGGCCATTTGTAAGAAGTCCGGTCGTAAGTCACGCCCAGATCATAGGTCTTGCCTGTGGTCGCCACTCGCAGCGCGGCGAGGCGCGAGGCGTCGGTCATTTCGTTTAGCGCGCCGACTTCATCGTCCTTACCCCAAACCCAACCCCAGCCTTTGCCTTTCTGCCATTTTTTCAAGCCGAATTGCTGGCCGAAGACCAGCCAATTAACGGACAAGCCTGCGATAAAGGCGACGATAATAAACAGTGATTTGCGCGACATAAGGTTATTTCGATTAATCTGGTTTTTGATTCGTTACTCCGCCCGCAAGGCTGCGATTTTGTCAGGCGATAACCCCGTGATTTCAGCGATCTGCTGGTCGGTCAAGTGTGCCAACAATCGGCGAGCGATGTCTTCAGCCATTTCGGTTCGGCCTTCGTCCCGCCCTTTTTCCATCGCTTTTTCTACCGCCTCTTTGAGATTTTTGAGCTTTTCTTCCGTCTCTTTTTCCAGCCGTTTGTTCATGGCGTTCAGGCTACGCTGATCCATGATGAACATCATCTTTCGTTCCTGAATGTCCAGTTCTTCGGCGGTCATGTTTGCTTGATTGGCGATTTGAAAGGCTTCCTCGATTTCCGGCACGGTTTCCATCGTTTCCGGGATCATGTGCAAATCAGGCGCACTGCGCAGGAAGTAGAGCCATTTGTCTTTGATGGTGGTTAGTTCTTCGAGCGTCTTGGTGAATTTGGGTAACTCGACGAAAACCAGTTCCAGATCGCCTTCGCGGTAACTGGTCAGATGGGTTTTCTCTTTCAACACATACACCGATTGTAAGTCTGGGTGTTCGGGGAACATCACGAAATCCGTGATGGTCAGCGCCACCACACCTTGCAACAGATTGTAGGTCTCACCAACCAGCAACTGCGTGGAGTAGGCTTTGGCGGCGTTGTAAAGCACGCGCTTTTCAAAGCCTTCGACGTTGAGTACCTGCATTTCGATGATGATGCGGCGTCCGTCCTGCAAGCGTGCGCGCACGTCCACGTAAGTGTCTTTCATGCCCTGAATCTTCGGTGCCAGGTACGGGTCTATGATTTCCAGGTCGGCAATGATGGGCTGATCGTCATAGAGCAGGGCATTCAGAAAGCTGATCAGAATGCCCTTGCTGCGTTCGGAACCGAAGATTTTCTTGAAGGCGAAATCGGTTTTGGGATTGATGAAGCGCATAAGACTTGCCGCTCCTTGT
>CAZRXE010000983.1:0-3536 GCA_964603695.1 uncultured Heliomicrobium sp. | reverse complement strand
GCTGGCCGTCGCCGAAGATGTCGCGAAAGACGAGGCCGCAAACTGCGGAGGCCCGCCCACCCAGCAGTGCTATCGCATCCACTACCCCGACCGCATCACGATTACCGGAAACACCATCATTCAGCACGTCCGGCATTCGCCGGGGATTGATTTGAATAACGTTGACGAACTGACGCTGGCCGACAACAGCATCACGCACACGAACCGCTTTGCACCCGTCGGACAGTCCGACCCCGCCAATCAGCGGGCCGCGAGCATTGACCTGTCTTTCGGAGTGCCGCTCAGCAGCAACGGCTATTTCGTGAATGAAAGAACGCTGGTCAATTGGTGGTCAATCACCGGGAATCGGCTCAGCCGGTTCGCTGACGGCGTCAGGATTCAGCAACGCAAAGCAGCGGTCAGCGTGTCCGGCGCGGAAGTGAATAGCAATGTGTTCAATACGGCGCAAAGCTTGCCGCAAGGCATTTGGCTCTTGAATGCGTCCAGCGCCGGAACGAGCGGCTTCATCCACAACCTGACCGTGGACGGCAATCAGTTCGGCTGCGGCTTCGGCGGCTTGGGGCGCAATGCTTATGTTCGACCGAACGGCCAAGGGCACAGAGGAAACATCGGCGAGCGGGTGGCCTGCCAGTAGAAATATGTTTTGGTTTATTTGAAGTCTCGCAACAACACCACGTCGCTCGTTGCCGTAGTGCGTAGGTAGGCCAACCACTGCCCATCGGGCGACCAGGCAAAGGTTGAGAAGCGTCCGGTCTTAAAACGAGTCAACTGGGTGGGCGGCGCGCCGCTCACCGGTTGTAACCAGAGATTGTTGACGCTTTTTTCTTTAACGATGTATACCAGTGCCTGCCCGTCGGGGGCCCAGCGAACGTCGCGGCCCGCTATGTTTGATGGGAATGTGAACCGTTTGACGATTTCGCCGCTGCCGATTGCGCGCAGCATCACACCCCACCCCTGCTCATCCAGCGAGACGTAAGCCAGCCATTGGCCGTCTGGTGAAACAGCCGGCCGCCTCGTCACTCGCTCTGTCGTTATCAGTTCGTTTACACGTACCGGCTCACCGCCTGCTTGCCCCAGCTTCATGCGCCACACGTTGACTTCATTGGGGCTGAGTCCCTGTTGATAGAAAAGCCATTGGCTGTTCGGTGTAACTTCTGGGAAGAACTGATCCGAGCCATTGGTCAATTGCGTCGCGTTGCTACCGTCAAGTTCCATGCGCCAGATGTTGGCAGTCCCTACGCGGTCTGAGGAGAAGTAAACGTAGCGGCCATCAGCAGAAACTGCAGGTAATTTGTCGTTGTGCGGGTCAACCGTCAGTTGCCGTTGGTCGCTGCCGTCTTTGTTCATTAACCAAATGTCCCAGTTGCCGCTGAAACGGGAGGCGTAAAGCAATCGCTGATCATGCGTCCAAGCAAGCCGTTCGCCGCCGCTGCCGACCTCGGAATAAATGTCCTTGGTTTGGAAAAGGGATGTGCCCTTGCCTTGCGGCGCGACGGCAATCGAAAAGGATTCCAGCGTTTGTACCGCGACTAGCGTCTCGCCATCGGCACTCAGACTGACGCTATCGTAATCGTGCAAATCGTTGGTGAGCTTACGCACCGCGCCATCCGGCCAGGTAACAAACCACAGTTGCTGCGGCCCAGCCTTGTCTTCCCGCGCAGATACTACGAGACCGCTGCCGTCGCGCAGCCAGACAACACGGCCCATTTCAACCCAGCGTTGTTTGCTCAATTGTCGCTCTGACTTATCCGCCACATTGACCACGAAAACATGCATTGGCCGGCTGCCGGCTTCAGTCGGCCCGGTCGCCGCATAAGCGATGAACTGGCCATCCGGTGACCAGTCCGGCCCGCCAGGGTAGGCCGCAACAAAGCCCGGCTCCCGACGTGTCACCAGTATCTCGCCAATCTGATCGTCAACCGGCGCAACCATCACATAAGATTCACGCCGGCGCGCGGAAGGCGTGACATACGCAAAACGATTGCCGGCAGGCGCAAAGCTGATGGGCGTATCCAGTTGTTTGATCGGGAGGCGGCGAGGCGTACCGCCCAGCACGGGGAGCTGATAAAGCTCGGCGTCGGACTGATTGCGCACCCACGAGAGATAGTAAATAAAGTTGCTGTCGTGGGAAAAGGTCAGTCCCCAGTACTCCACCAACGCGGGCGCAATCAGCCGCACACTGCCCCCATTAGCCGTTGTCTGCCGCACCCACAGGCTTTGCAAACCGCCTTCATCCAACGCCGTTGCCACGTATTTTCCATCAGGCGAAAGCGTTGCGGTTACGACATTCCCCGAAGCCGTGAAGCGATTTATCTGGATGGGTTGAACTTCGCGTGGCGTTTTGTCAGCGGCATTTCTGAATCTGGAAAGCTCGCGCCAGCCTAATGAACAAACGATCAACAGCAGCACACAAACTCCCAGTATTTTTGTGCGTGAGCGGCGCGGTAACAGCGTGCTTGCGAGAGCGCCTCCCCGACTGTCCGCCCTTTCCGCCACTTTGACGACAGGTGGCACTGCGTCGTGCCTTTCGGTCAAAGGGGCAGTGTGATTAGCAGTGTCAGTAATGCGCGAGATTGCCACTGTTGGCCGTTGATTGCCTGTTTGCAGCGTCTTCAACTCTGCGATTAGCTCCCGCGCTGACTGGTAACGCGCGTCTCGTTGTTTCGCCAGACACTTGCTGACGATCCGTTCCAACTCTGCCGGCGCTTCCGGGCAATGTTGACGCAACAGCGGCTCTGTAGTCAGCAAGGCCGCAATCACATCGCTTGTCGTTTCTCCTTCAAACGGCCTCTTCCCTGCGACCATTTCGTAAAGCATCACGCCCAAGCTGAAGATGTCCGTCCGGTGATCCATCTTTTGCCCGCGCGCCTGTTCCGGCGACATATAGCTCGCCGTTCCCATGACCATTCCTGATTTCGTACTCAGCTTGGGGGCCGTTGGCGCTTGCGCATCAATCGGTGTTGCCATCGGCTCCGCCAGCTTGGCCAGGCCGAAGTCGAGCACCTTGACCAAACCATCGGGCCGGACCATGACGTTCTCCGGCTTGATGTCGCGGTGAATAATTCCGGCGGCATGGGCTGCGGCCAACGCGCCAGCCACTTGTATTACCACTTCAAGCACTTCATTGAGACTCCGTTTTCCCGCCGCCATCCGCTGGCGCAGCGTTTCGCCTTCAACGTACTCGGTGACGATGTAGGGTGTGCTTTCGGTCTCTGTTCGAACTTCGCCGATTTCGTGAATCGTGATGATGTTGGGATGATTCAGAGCCGAGACCGCGCGCGCCTCGCGCTCGAAACGGGGCAGCCGCTCAGCGTCTTGCGAGAAAGTTTGGGGCAGGATTTTGAGAGCGACATTGCGGCTGAGTCTTGAATCACGGGCGCGATAGACTTCGCCCATCCCGCCTTTGCCCAAGAGCGAAATGATTTGGTAATAGCCAATGCTCTTGCCCACGAGCGATTGCGCATCAGCTTCAACAATCAGCGGCGCGACCACAGCATAAGCTGGCGTTTCGATCAAACTCCCGGCTTGTCCATCAG
>CAZRXE010000982.1:0-2874 GCA_964603695.1 uncultured Heliomicrobium sp. | reverse complement strand
GCTCTACTTACCCGGCAATGAATCGCCGGTCTACGAAGAACAGGCTGAGCAGTTACCTTTGTTCATCTCCATCTGAACGCGCCCAACGGATTTGAATAATCATCCGTCCAGACTTTCGTGCCCGGTTGTTTGGTGAGGAGTTGCCAGCGCGAATCCGCTGGCATTGCGCCTAAATCTTCCGCCCGACGGGCAATCAGCATCCATCGCGAAGCGTCTTTGCCCAAATCCAGCGCATCGCCGGAAGCTTCCAGATCGTCGCGCACCAGGCCCGCCAGCCCGGCATCGGCCACCAACTCCGCCACCACCGGACGCAAATCCAAATATTGATTTGAAGCGTGCAGCGCCAGCCAACCGCCCGGCGCGAGTTTCGACAAATACAGCGCGAAGGCTTCGCGCGTCAGCAAATGCGTAGGGATGGCGTCGGAGCTGAAGGCGTCCAGCACTATCAGGCCGTATTGCCCATCCGCTGCTTGTCGCAATTGCAATCGCGCATCACCCAGCACCGTTTGCACTGGCGCGGCGGCGCAGCCTTGCAGGTAGCTGAAAAAACGCTGGTCGCGCGCCAGCCTAATCACCGCCGGATCAATTTCATAAACCGTCCAGCGTTGCGCGGCAGTGGAGTAACAACTCGCCGCGCCTGCACCCAAACCCACGGCGGCGATTTGCGCGGAACTGTTGCGGGAGTTGAACTGCTCGAATATTTGTCCCAGCGGCCCGCGTCGGTGGTAATACGAGAGCGGTTCGCATTGGCGCGACGGCGCGATGAATTGCCGTCCGTGGTTGGTGTTGCCGTGGAAGATTTGATGAAAGGTGTTTGTCTGATCCTGTGTGACGCGCAGCACGCCGAAAAAATTCCGTTCGACGTGCAGCGTCCGGCCATAAAACAAATCTTGAAAAAACAGGCTGCCCAGCATCACCGCGCCAATCGCCAATCCGAAGCGCAACGGCCTGCGCGCCCAGCCGTAAGTGAGCAACAGCGGCAACGCCAGCGTGATGACGACCGCCGCCATCGTCGGCACGCCCACGCGCGGCAATAAAACGGCGAGTCCAGCCGTCAACAGGCCAACGGCGAAAGGCCAAGCGAAAAGTGAGACAGGGTTCAGCCTGTCCGCCTTGCCCGGACGCAGCAACAGCGCCAGCACAATCGCCAGCGGATATTCGATGACAGTGCGAAACAGCAGCGGCGCAATCAGGCTGTTGAACAATCCGCCGAGTGCGCCCGCCACCGACATCCACAAATAAAACTCCGTCAGATGCCGCGCCGTCGGTCTGTCGTCGGCCAGGCGTCCGTGGCAAACCGTTGCCGCGACAAACATAAACAACAGATGCAGCGCGCCCAGCAGCCACAGCGGACGCGGCAATTTCGTCAGCAGCAAAAACGTCAGCACCACCGCCAGCAGCGGCATCAGCGCATTGAGCAATGACACCGACACCAAACGCCGCCGAGCAAAAACCAAAATAAAACTAAGCAGGTAAAGCGCCAGCGGCAAGACCCATAGCAAAGGCACGGCGGCAATGTCCGTGGTCAGATAGGTTGTTACGCCATACATTAAACTGGTCGGCGCAAAAGCCAGCGCAATCCAGCGCAAACGCCGCGTCAGTGTGATTGGCGCAGTTTCGGCGTCAGTTTCCAGGGATATTTGCGCTTGCTTGCCGCCCGCGCCTTTCCATAACGTCAGCGCGCAAGTCGCAATCAGTAGCGCCAGCAATCCGTAGCCAACGCTCCAAAACTTCGCCTGATCTGAAAGACGCAGGTTCGGTTCCACCAGCAGTGGATACCCCAGCAGCGCCGCCAGACTGCCCAGATTGCTGGCGGCATAAAGAAAGTAAGGATTGGCCGACAGCGCATGCCGCGTTTGCGCAAACCACCATTGCAGCAGCGGCCCGCTGGTCGAGACAGCGAAAAACGGCAATCCGACCGTGACGGTCAAACAGCCCAGCAACCACAGCATCGGCGAAGTTTGTTTGTTGACGGCAGGCAACAACCTTTCGGAAACCACGAGCGGAAAGCTAAGTGCGGCTACGGTCAGCACCGCCAGATGCAGCAAAGCTTGTCGGCGCGGCGAAACCCATTTGCCGGTCAGATGCGCGTAGCCGTATCCGGCCAGCAGCGCACCTTGAAAAAAGAACAAACAGGTTTGCCACACCGCCGGTGTGCCGCCGAGTAGCGGCAGCAGCATTCGCGCAATCAGCGGCTGCACCAGAAACAAAAGCAGCGCGCTGAAGAATAATGTGATGACGAATAACCAGACCATAACTCAAACCTGGGAGCGCAGTGCATCCTTGCCTGCGTGCGTTCTCAATGCGCCCTTTTCTTTTCCACGCGGTCTTAACTCACACGTCACGCGGGCTGGAAGCACCGCGTTCCCAGGAGCGCACAAGTTTGACGATCAGCCAGCCCACCAGCGCCAGCCACGCGAGCAGGGAAATGCCTTTGGCAATGCGTTCCGAAGTTTTGTGCGCGACAAAGCTCAAGCTGAGCCGATGCTGTCCGGCGGGCAAGTCAATCAGCATCAAGCCGGTTCCCGCTTCGGATTTGATTTCAACGCGGCTGTCATCCAGCCAGGCGATCCAGTTCGGATAGTTGTAAGTTTCGATGCGCGCTTGCGTCGGCGCTTTGTTTTCAATGGCGAATTCACGATGCGCGATTTCCAACTTTTGAACTTCGACGCGGCCCTTGCCATCAATCAGGCCGTCAATCAGCGTCAAACCGCCGGGCTGACTGGCGGGCGGGTACAAATTGAAATCCGAACCCACCGGACGAAAGTACAGTTGGTTCGCCGTGTAGGGCAGATGCTTCATATCGTCATCATTTTGCAGTTGCTTGCTTTCTTGAATCGTGACAGGTGGCGCATCGTAAGCCGTCAGTCCGGC
>CAZRXE010000981.1:0-2321 GCA_964603695.1 uncultured Heliomicrobium sp. | reverse complement strand
CAAGCCGTCGAACGCGAACGTGTGCGCTGGCTGAATCAACCGGCGCGTGATCCGCATTCAGCGACGCATTTCGGGCAAACTGCCTTTCACGCGAATGCGCCGCTGACCGCGTTGGACACGGGCGTGAATCCGTTCGCAGGTTCGGCCATCTTCCTCGAATCGCACAAGCGCACATTTCCACGGTTCGCGTGGGTCGCTGACGCGGCGCAGATGCCCTTGCTCGGCCATTTTTCTGTGGCGACGGTCTTGCGATTGTTTCTGCCACTGCTGGTGATTTTGCTGGCGCACGCCGCGTTCAGCCGCGAGCGCGAAGCGGGGCGTTACGGTTTGATCGCAGCCTCTGGCGTCAGCAGTAAAACGTATGTCGGCGGCAAATTCGTGGGCGTTGCTGCATTGCTGGCAATGGTTTTGGTCCCTGCGGTATTGCTGTTGGCGGCAACCGTTTTTGCCGTGTCGCGCGAAAGCACGAGTGCGAATTTGGTATGGCGCATAGCGCTGTTCAGCTTGTCGTATGGGCTTTACACACTCGTGTTTCTGTCGCTCGCATTGGCGGTGAGTGCCTGTGTTGCAACACCCGCCACCGGGCGCATCATCTTGGTTTCGTTTTGGGTGCTAAGCACAATTGCCGCGCCGCGTGCGATTACCGACGTGGCCTATTGGCGAAATCCGACACCGCGCGTGATGGAATTCGATCAGTCCATCGCCGAAGACCCAAACCGTTATCTAGGGGCGAAACGTTCCGAAGCCTTCAAACAGGAAGTGCTCAAGCAATACGGCGTCAGCAAAACCGAAGACCTGCCCGTGAACTACTCCGGCCTGCTTGCACTCTATGCCGAAGAACATACCGATCAATTGATTGATCGCCACTTCAAAGCACTCGACACCAGTTACGAAAAAAATGCGCGTTGGGTGAGTGCAATGTCGTGGCTCAGTCCGACACTGGCGATGGATCAGGTGTCCATGTCGCTGGCGGGTTCCGATCTGGCGCATTACCTGCACTTCCTCAACTCCGCCGAAGCACATCGGCGCGTGATGGTGCAGATGCTCAATGAAGAACAACGCGACCACCCGCGCAAAGCCGGAGAAAAAGCGTTTCGCGCCGATGCTGCCGTCTGGCAGAAAATTCCCACCTATCGTTACCAAACACCGGGCGTGAGCTGGGCAATCAAACAACAAGCCGTTGCGCTCGCAGCCTTCGGCGGCTGGGTTCTCTTTGCGCTCTTTTGCCTTTGGTTTGCCGTGCGACAGGTGCAGCGCGAGCCGCTGATTCAATAACTTCATGACTAATAAAACTCTTTGGAAACTCGAATGGCGCATGGCTGCGCGGATGGCTTCTGGCTGGATTGCGTGCGCCGTGCTGGTCGGCACATTGCTTGGCGCAGCGTGGCTGTCACACAAATGGATGCGTGCGCAAACGCAGTTGCAGGACATAGCTCGTGCCGACGAGGTCAAACGATTGGCCGAGCAGCAAGAACGCATCAACAAAGAACTCGCCACGCTCAAAGCGAAAGGCGAGCCGCTCGCGCCTGTCACGTTCAGTTCACGGCATGCCACTTCGGTCGGGCATTATCAGGCTAAACGCTACGCGATGTTGCCACCTGCGCCGCTGGCGGTGCTGGCGATTGGCGACACCGACACGCAGCCTTCACAGTATTTGGTTTCAGTTGATCCCAAACAATTTTCCGGCCAATCCGATTTGCATCAACCGCTGTGGCTGCGCGCGGGGCGCTTTGATTCGAGTTTTGTCGTGGCGGTGATTTTTCCGCTTCTGCTCATCGCGGCGTTGGGTGCGCCACTTTCAAGTGACCAGGGCGGCACACTCAGTTTGCTGGCAACGCAAGGCGCGCCGTTGATGCGCGTGGCGCGGGTGCGCATTCTGGTGCGCGGCTTGCCGATCACGCTCGTCACGTTGTTGACGTTGGCTGTATTCGTTGGCGTCAAGCACGGGGCGTCCGCGCTCGTCAGCCTGCGCTTTGTGTGGTTGGTGCTGGCGTTTTTGCTGTATGCGACTTTCTGGATGGCGCTGGTTGCGTTGGTAGATGCCATCAGTCAAAACGTCGGCACAACGCTCATTCGCCTGGTCGCTGTTTGGGCGGCGCTGGTGGTGGTGATTCCGTCGCTGTCGCACGCAGCGGCAACGATCATTCATCCGGTTACGTCGCGCGCTTTGATTGAAGAGTCATTGCGCGAAGCCCAACAGTCTGTTTGGGAAATGCCGCGCGAAGCCGTCCTGGCGGAAGTGCGCAAACAATATCCCGACATCAACTCTGGCTCCAGCGATTCGCTCGAAGAGTTCATGATGGTGCAGATGCAGCGCGTCA
>CAZRXE010000980.1:0-1547 GCA_964603695.1 uncultured Heliomicrobium sp. | reverse complement strand
AGAAACGCCGTATAGATGACATTGTTCTTCAGCCCAATGATTTGATCGAAGTTCCCAATTCCGCCGGTAAGGTGATTTTGCGCGGACTGTTGAATACCGGGCCGACCAGCATGATGAATGTTCTCCCCACCAGAATCATTCGCTAAGCAATGAACTAACTAATCAATTACGAGGCTCTTTTTATGCTAGATGCCAATAAACTCACTCCTGCACCGCTCAATAGCGAAGATCATAACAAACTGGTGGAATCTCTCAGCCCGGCTCACTCCATTGATTTACGGCGCGAAGGCTATCCGCAAAATTACGGCGGACAAGGCAATGACTCCAAGACACACTTGCGCGATTACTGGCGCATCGTGCGCCGTCGCTTGTGGGTGCCGATCAGCATTGTGTTGATCGTCGTGACCCTGACGACAATTTATATGCTGCGTACCCCTTCGGTTTACGAGGGCGCGACCACAATCCAAATTGATCGTGAAGAGACTGCCAGTCTGAACGTCAGCAAAGAATTCAACATCGTTGGCCCGGAAGATTCGCAGTACATCAACACGCAACTGAAAAATCTGCAAACCCCGACGATGGCCTACAAGGTCGTCAAGGTGCTCGACCTGGAACACAATCCCAAATTTATGGCGGGCGCAAAGAAGGGCGCAGCACAAAATGAAACGGTGATTTCCACTGGCAATGACGATATGCAGGCAGATCGGGAACGCTTAGCGAACTACATTGGCGCTTTGCTGGGCAGTGTCGAAATCTCGCGTCTGCGGGAAACACGGCTGATTCAAATCAAGTACAAACACACCGATCAGGAGATGGCCAAGAAAGTGGCGGATGCCTGGGCGGAGGTGTTTCGTGACGATAGCCTTGCCACGCGCAAACAAGGCAACCGCGATACCGCCTCGTTTTTGGAAGAACAGATTTCCCGCGCCAAACTGGAATTGTTACAGAGCGAAGAGCGGTTGATGAATTATCGCCGTGGCAATCAGGTCATTGATTTTGGCGACTCCAAACAGAACACGGTGATTGACCGGTTGAGCGAATTGAATACGCAATTGCTCACGGCGGAAAATGAGCGCAAGAGCTTGCAGGTCTTTTACGAACTCAGCCGCACCGTTCCCGACATCAGCACGCTGCCCGAAATCCAGAACGATTCGCAAGTGCAGGACATCAGCAAAAAGCTGACGGATTTGAAAGAAAAGAAAGCCAAGCTGGACGTTGAATACACGCCCGAATGGCCCGAAGTCAAACAGGTGGCGCAGCAGATCGAGCAACTTGAAAACGAACGGCGTGCCTCCTACAAACGGATTCAGACAGCGTTGGAAAATCGCTATCAAACCGCCGTCGAACGGGAGAAGTTTTTGCGCAATGCCTTCAATGAACAAAGAGGCGAGACCGTTCAGCAACAGGGCCTGGCCGTTAGCGCGCGCATGTTGCAACAGACAGTGGATACGAACCGCGACCTGTACAACAAATTGCTGGCCAGCCAAAAAGACGTGACGGTGAGCAATGCCGGCATCAAGAGCAACATTCGCATCACGGATTATTCA
>CAZRXE010000979.1:0-2344 GCA_964603695.1 uncultured Heliomicrobium sp. | reverse complement strand
ACACCGCGCGGATGCACATTGGCGAAGCCGATTTCGTCAAACACCACTAGCGTCTCGGCTGGCAGGTCACAGAACATTCAATCGGCGCGCAGCTTACTCGTCAAACAGTTTTCGATAATCTCACATCCATATGGAGTGCTCATAATTTCTCCTACAGCACGATGAATTCTTGCCGAGAATCTCCTCTCGTTGCACGCCACGTCGTTGGCCCAGCCCGCAATCAGGCAAAATCAATTTTAAGGCTATTAATCTCACAGTGTCTGTTTACAGACAGCCCCCTGTCTGTTTATAAACAATATCGAACAAAGACCCGGCGCGAACAAAAGAATGGCGGAGCGTCTGTAGCACTCCGCCATCCCCTCGGGCAGTGTGACAGCAAGCTGAAAACACCGCCATTGAGCTACCCCCGTGTGTCAACAAAGGAGGCAGCGAACTTGAAAAAACGTCCTAGCAAAAAAGATAAACCTGAGTATCACGAACACACAAAGCAATTGCCACGCCTCAAACGCATCGAAGGCCAGGTGCGCGGCCTGCAACAGATGATCGAGAACGAGCGCAACTGCGTCGAGATCGCGCACCAGATCAGTGCGGTGATCGCCGCTCTCCGCCGCGTGCAGGGAGACATGTTGCGTGAGCACATTCTGGCTTGCTCTCAAGCGGTCATTGCCGGGGATGTACCAGCAGCCAAGGCGAAGCGTTTAGCTGATGAGGTCGGGGCGCTGATGGCAAAGTGGGGCTGAGTAAGGATAACTGTAAAGGCTAACTGGGACGGTCTCGTTGAATAAATGGCTTAAAAAGTAGTTTGCCTGCTTGATCATGCATAACTACGCGTCTTCCTCTGCTTGTTGCAAGCCATACTTTTGCATCCGGTAGATCAACGCGCTCCGCGTGATGTTTAAATATTGCGCCGCGCGCGTTTGATTGCCGCCGTGTTTTTCCAGCGCCTGCCGCAGAATCTCGCTCTCGATCTCTTCGAGATCAATGCCGTCGTCGGGCAGTTGGATGAGGACATTAGCCGCGCTGCCTGTCATCGCAGTCAGGTTTTCTGGCAGGTCTCTCACATCGACCGCGTCGCTTTCGGCGATGACTGCCAAACGCTCGACCGTGTGCTTCAACTCGCGTACATTACCCGGCCAAGCATATGTCTGGAAGTAGCGGAAGACATCCTTCGCAAAATGTAGACCCGGACGCTGGTACCGTTGGGTGACCTCCTGCAAAAAGTAATCGGCCAGCAGCGGGATGTCTTCCCGCCGCTGGCGCAACGGAGGCAAGTGAACCGGCACAACGTTAAGGCGGAAGTATAGGTCTTCTCGGAAGCGCCCATCAGCCACCATCTTTGTGAGATCGCGGTTGCTGGCGGCCAGGAAGCGCACATCAACACGGCGCGTGGTCGTCTCCCCAACGCTGGTGAACTCGCCGTCTTCGAGCACACGCAGCAGCTTGACCTGCAGCGCGAGGGGCAGGTCGCCAATCTCGTCGAGCAACACGGTTCCTTTGTTGGCGGTTTCGAGCTTGCCGCGCGCGTCTGTATAAGCGCCAGTGAAGGAGCCTTTGCGATGACCGAACAACTCCGACTCGAGCAAGCCTTCGGGAATGGCGCCGCAGTTGATCACGACGAAAGCCCCATCACGCCGCACGCTGTTTTGATGTATCGCCTTCGCGATCAGTTCTTTTCCCGTGCCGCTCTCGCCCGTGATCAGCACGGCCAGGTCGGTGCGCGCAACCTTTTCGACGAGGGCGTAGACGCGCCTCATCGCGGACGAAGAGCCGATCATGTTGTCGAGCGAAAAGCGGCTCTCGATAAACTGCTTGAGGGAGCGATTCTCGCGCACGAGCGCCGTGTACTGAAGCCCTTTCGAAACAGTGAGCAGCAGGTCTTCGCGGTTGAAGGGCTTCGTGATGTAGTCGTAAGCGCCGAGTTTCATCGCCTCGACTGCCGTTTCGATTGAGCCATAGGCTGTAATCACCAGCACTACCACGTCGGGACTCATCACGCTGATGCGTCGCATCAACTCCAGGCCGCTCAACTCCGGCATCTTAATGTCAGTGATTACCATCTCCACCTGCTCTTGGGTGAACACGTCCAACCCTTCCTTGCCGTTAGCCGCAGTGAGCACCTGATAGCCAGCTTCCGTCAGATGGTGCGCGAGTACGCGCCGCAAACTGGCGTCATCGTCTACAAGAAGAATTGTTTTGTTGATCATTGGCATCGGTATCAGTGCGACGTTTTTAGCGGCAAGCGGATTTCAACTAATGCACCGCCGTTTCCTCCATCCACAGCCTCGATACGGCCACCGTGTTGTGTTACCAGGCGATGCGCAATCGCCAGGCCAAGCCCCGTGCC
>CAZRXE010000978.1:0-1543 GCA_964603695.1 uncultured Heliomicrobium sp. | reverse complement strand
TTGGTCAAACCGCTGAACGCGCTGTTGCTCGGAGAGAACTATGCCCAATCGCTGGGGCTGAACGTGACGCGCATCAAACGGCTGGGCTTCATTGCGACGGGCTTGCTGGCAGGCGTGGTCACAGCGTACTGCGGCCCAATTGCGTTTCTTGGTATCGTCGCGGCGCATCTGGGGCGTGGGATGTTTCGCACCTCGGATCATCGCGTGCTGATGCCGGGCGTGTTGCTGCTCGGCGGTTTGCTGGGATTAAGCTGCGACCTGATTACCCATTTGCCGTGGAGCCGCCACTTCCTCCACCTGAACGCTGTGAATGGCTTGATTGGCGCGCCGCTCGTGCTCTGGGCTTTGCTCAACCGCAAGCGCGGCATCCGCTTTGAATAACGAACTACCGTCAACCAACATTATGAGTACTGCTACCTCAAAACAGCTTGTCGCTGCGATTGAATTGCGTAACCTTTCCATCGGCTATAAACCCAGCCGCAAGGAAACCAAAGTCGTGGCGTCCAATCTCAACACCCACTTGCGCCCGGGCGAACTGGTTTGTCTGCTGGGGCCGAATGGCGCGGGCAAATCTACGTTGATGCGCACGATGGCGGGAATGCAAAAACCGTTGGACGGCGCGGTCGAACTCGGCGGCGTGAACATTCATGAACTGCCCGCGCGCGAACTGGCGAAGCAATTGAGCGTCGTACTCACCGAACGCATCAGCATTGGCGCAATGACGGCGTATGCGCTGGTTGCGCTCGGTCGTTATCCCCATACGAACTGGGCGGGGACATTGAGCGATAAGGATCATGAAGTCATTCAGTGGGCGCTCAAAACTACGGGCGCAAGCGAATTTGCGAACCGCAACATCGGCGAACTCAGCGACGGTGAACGCCAGCGGGTGATGGTGGCGCGCGCATTGGCGCAGGAACCGCAATTGATGATCCTGGACGAAATTACGGCGTTTCTGGATTTGCCGCGCCGCGTCGAAATTATGCAGATGCTGCGCGATTTGGCGCGAAATACACAACGTGCGATCCTGCTTTCGACGCACGATCTGGATTTGGCCTTGCGCAGCGCAGACGTCATCTGGTTGCTGCCCAAAGGCGGCGCAATGCAAGTTGGCGTCCCGGAAGAACTCGTGCTGAACGGTGCCTTTGCCAAAGCCTTTGCGGGCGAAGGCATCGAATTTGATTCGCAACTCGGCGCGTTTCGCATCGCCCATACCAATCAGCGCGACATCGTTGTGATAGGCGAAGGCGAGGCGGCATTATGGACAAGACGCGCGCTGGAACGACAAGGCTTTTGCGTACTCGCGCAAGAAAGGCCCGGCGCAGATTCTGTCAACGTCTTGCCCGACGGCGCAGGCTGGCAATTGATTACGACTCAAGCCAAAACGCATTGCGCTTCGCTGGCGGAATTGCTGGCTTGTCTGAAGCGCGCTTAACCTGGAGAAAACCGCAACGAATGAGTACGCAACAAGTAGATTTTGATCGGGACAACGCGCCTCCGGCGGATCAGTACGAACAACTGGCGCGAAAGTTTATTCCCGGTTACG
>CAZRXE010000977.1:0-2105 GCA_964603695.1 uncultured Heliomicrobium sp. | reverse complement strand
CCCCCAACTTCCGTTGGGGGGATTTCAGCATTACAAAGGAGTCAGACAAAATGAGCAGGATGTTTCAGGAGGCGGGTTTTCGCATTCTCTGGCGCGGAACCGGGTTGGCGTGCGCGCTGTTGTTGGCGTCGTTGACTGTGTTGGGACAGGCACTGGAGTGGCCGCAGTTTCGCGGGCCGCAATCGAACCCGGTCGGCGCGAATGCGCGGTTGGCGGAACGCTGGTCGAAAACTGAAAACGTCGAATGGGCGTCGGACATTCCCGGACGCGGCTGGTCTTCGCCGATTGTCGCCGGCGACAAAGTGTTCCTGACCACTGTCACGACCGAAGGCAAATCCAAAGCGCCGCAAATCGGCACCGAATACAGCAACGAATACGTCGCGGAACTGCAAAAACAAGGACTGCCGATGGACAAGGTGATAGAGAAAGTCACCGAACGCGACATCGAATTGCCGAACGAAGTGATGCTGCATTACTTCGTTTACTGCCTGAATCTGAAAACCGGCAAGACCGAATGGCAGCGGGAATTTTACAAAGGCCATCCGCCCGGAGGCCGCCATCGCAAAAACAGTTTCACGTCCGAAAGTCCCGTCACCGACGGCAAATTCGTGTATGTCTACATCGGCAATCTGGGCTTGTGGGCCTTCGATCTGAAAGGCAAACAAGTCTGGACGACGCCGCTCGAAGCCAATCCGATTTACCTGGATTTCGGCACGGGCACTTCGCCCGCGCTGGTCAACAACCTGCTGGTGATTTTGAACGATAACGAAAAACAGCAGTTCATAGCCGCGTTCGACAAACAAACCGGCAAGGAAGTCTGGCGTACGAATCGAAGCATAGGTCCCAAAGGCAGGCAATCCGCCTGGGTGACGCCTTATGTCTGGCGGCACGCGCTGCGAACCGAGATCATCGCCGTCGGCCCGGAAGTCGTCATCAGTTATGACCTGACGGGCAAGGAATTATGGCGAATGTCAGGGATGTCCGCCGCGCCAATTCCTATGCCGTTTGCTGATAATGGCTTGCTGTATGTCAACGGCGGACGCGGCGCGTCGTTGTTTGCAGTGCGTCCTGGCGCGTCCGGCGACATCTCCCTGCCCAAAGGCGAAACCTCAAATCAATTCATAGCCTGGTCAGTGCCGCGCGCGGGAACCTATTTGCCGGCCAGTCTGGCTTACGAAGGCGGCATTTATTCCCTGACCGAAACCGGCATCCTTACGCTCTTCGACGCCAAAACCGGCAAACAGACTTTTAAGGCGCGCATTGATCCCACGGCCACGGCCTTCACGACTTCGCCCTGGGCCTACAACGGCAAACTGTTTTGCCTGAGCGAAGAAGGCCAGACCTTCGTCATCGCGGCGGGCGATGAATTCAAACTGCTACACAAAAACGATCTGGACGATTTTACGCTAGCTTCGCCGGCGCTGGTCGGAGATCGAATGCTGCTGCGAACGGAGCATCGGCTGTATTCGATTCGCCGAGGTAAATGAGGCGTGTGCAAATTGAAATCTCACGCAAAGCCGCAAAGACAGGAGTGGAAAAAGACTCGTATAAATCTCTTTCTTCTTTTTCTCTTTGTGGCTTTGCGGCTTTGCGTGAACCTGTTGATTTCATTCAAGTTTAATTTGCACGAGCTAAGGCCTGAATCCACGTTTAAGGACTGGTGGGTGTTAGTTCAGCTAACTGCTTGAGTGCAACGCCCTACCAATCTTGATAAAAGTTTTCGTCCGGCAAGACGAGAAACAGTTGGCTGATTTTGTGAACCATTTTGGCTGCAACATTCAGCACCCAATGTCGCATCGTGCCAAGTGTCATTGTCCGGCACTCTGTGGGCAGGCAACGTCGCCTGAACCAAGCCATCAGGTTCCAGGCCAATTGCGACATTAGCAGCTAAAGGGTAACGCCGGATCAACCCTTTCTTCTTACTCTTTGATTTGCTCCGGCGGTAGTGGTGTACGTGATTTCATGTTGTTCGCCTCAACGCAGGGCAAAAGCTGATAACTTGAATGATTTGAGAATTTAGCTCACCGTACGATTAAACTTTGTTGTGACCAAACAAGAAAGGCAATCGCACGGTGAAAGACATTCGCTCCTTGGAGCAAACGCTC
>CAZRXE010000976.1:0-4216 GCA_964603695.1 uncultured Heliomicrobium sp. | reverse complement strand
GCTGCCGCACTTGCAAGCGGCAATCACGGCGGCCATTGAAAACCGGAATTTCAACTAAAACAGAGTCTGTTGACCTCTGGGCCAGTACCCACCAATAGACAGAATTTCAACTAGGTTTTGGACAACGCCCCCAGCGCCCATTAAACAGGTGAAACGAGACTGAATTCTCAATCAACTGCTTATAGACAGAGTGGCAGCTTGATCTTTGTATTGTAGTTGGTAAAGCTTGTAGTAGAGTCCTCGCTTGACCAAGAGTTCTTGATGATCACCCATTTCCCGAATCTTGCCTTTGTGTAAGACAATAATTTTATTCACTCGCTGAATGGTTGAAAGACGATGGGCGATGATGATGGATGTACGTCCATCCATCAGTTTCTCTATTGCTTGCTGAATCAATTGTTCGGTCTCTGTGTCAATGCTTGAGGTCGCCTCATCCAATACTAAAATTCTCGGATCGAAGGCCAAAGCACGAGCAAAAGAGATCAATTGTTTCTGCCCAACTGAAAAGCCCGCTCCGCGTTCGCGAACCTTGGTCTTGAAACGATCCGGCAAGTTTTTGATAAATTCTGTTGCGCGTACTTCTTTAGCCGCCCATTCGACTCGGTCTTCGCCGATTGCATTATTCCCTAATCGTATATTTGCAGCGACATCGCCGGAAAACAGAAAAACATCCTGAAGCACGACCGCGAAATTTTCACGCAGAATTCGCAAATCCCATTTACGAATATCCAATCCGTCCAACAAGATTTCTCCTCGCTGAATATCATAAAAACGCATCAACAAATTTGTGATCGTCGTTTTCCCAGACCCGGTCGCGCCGACAAAGGCGAGGGATTGTCCTGCCTCGACGACAAAAGAAATATCCTTCAACACCCAATCTTCATCCTTATAGGCAAACCAGACATTGCGAAATTCGAT
The DNA here is from genome assembly GCA_964603695.1 of uncultured Heliomicrobium sp. GTDB lineage: Bacteria > Acidobacteriota > Blastocatellia > RBC074 > RBC074 > RBC074. Next base: position 3,298 of record CAZRXE010000976.1, on the reverse strand, counting down.
CCGGCCTAGAGAACGCCCCCCAGTGGGAGGCGCTTGGGACTTGGCGGGACTTTCGATGTTGTCCGGCGTATCAAGCAGTTTGAAGACCCTCTCGCTGGCGACGACAGCGGCTTGGAAGATGTTGTATTTGTCGCTGATGTCTTGAATCGGTTGCCACAAACGCTGAGTGTATTGCAGGAATGCCACGAGCGTGCCGACAGTAATCGCATTCTGAATAACCTGTCCGCCGCCATACCAGACAATGGCTGCAACTCCCACGGCGGAAATCAGGTTCACCAACGGATAGAAGACGGCGTAATAAAAGATCGTGTCTAAATTGGCCTGCTTATGCGCGGCGTTGATTTCGGCGAACTGCTGCAAGGCTTTTTCCTCGCGATTAAATAATTGAACAGTTTGCGCGCCGGAAATGTGTTCCTGGGTAAAAGCGTTCAATCGGGCGATTTTCGTGCGCACCTGTCGAAAGCCTTCGCGCGCGCCGCGTCGAAACCACATCGTCGCCGCCCAGAGCAGCGGCACGACTAGCAGCGACACAATTGCAAGCTTCCAATTAAAGTAAAACATCATTCCCAGCGCGCCCGCGATCAACACAATGTCTCCGAGCACTTCGATCAAGCCGGAGGTGAACAATTCGTTCAGCGAATCAACGTCTGTTGTCAGCCGTGTAATCAACCGTCCAACGGGATTAGCGTCATAAAACGAGACTTCGACGGTTTGCAGCTTGTGGAAAATTTGTTCTCGCAGGTCATACATTACACGCTGGCCGATGGTATTGAGCAGCACTTCCTGGAAGTATCCAACGATCAATGTGAAAGCCAGGGAAACAATGTAAGCAATGACCAGCAGCGCGATGCCGTCAAAGGCAGAGTCCGGACGGATCACTCCCTGCGAAGCAGGCGTGACGTAATCGTCAATCGTCCACTTAGTCAGCAAAGGCCCGATTTGCCGCACCAAATTGAGCGCCACCGTCAAGGTCAGGGCTATTACGACCAGCCGCTTGTACGGCGCAAGGTAACGAAGTAACCGCCGCGCCACTTTGGCATCGTAAATTTTTCCGAGTTGTTCTTCTTCGTGATGGCTTGCATCAGCCATTGCGTACATCCTCTTAATTTAAATCCCGACTATGGTTTGCGAGTTTTCGGTGCTTGCGCAGGCGGCTCGCTCTTGTCATCGCCGGGAGAAGAAAGTCCCTCAGCGAATTTTTGGAAAAGCTCTTCCATTTCCGCCGTCAACAAAGCGCGCCAAGTCATGCCGGTTTTCTTGAAGCTGATTAACTCTACCTGTGTGACTTCCGCGCCACCGACTTTGATCTGCGAGCGATAAACAATGTGGGAAAGTTCGGTGCCCTCGGTCACCTGCCCCAAAATAGTGCTGGTAGATGCCGCCAAAGCAGTTTTCAAATCCGGCACGGCGTCGGTGATAAAGCTCATCAATTTCTCGAACACCGCCGCATCACTCAATTGGTCAAAGTCAGCGGCGCTCTTCAGTCCGAACAAAGCTTTCGCGGCTTCGCCGGATTTGTCCGTTTTGACGATGGAACCGAAGGTTTTCTTCATCGAAACCAACGCTTCGGGATGCATCAGGCTCGCGCATTTTCCCCACTCGCCTTTTTGCATCGCCGCGAAGTAACTTTTCGCCACCGACTCCGGCGTCTCCGGCGTCTGCGCAAAGGCGACGGTGTTTAGAACAATTATCAATGTCGCCGCACAGACGGCTTTCGGAAACAACGTCATAATTTAATTCTCCTTTTTGAATCGGGGGCAGGTTTTAAGTTGCGGCAAGCTCTTCTTCCAGCAATTGCCGTTCGTACAAATCAGCGTACTCGCCGCCGAATTGCATCAGTTCTTCGTGCGTGCCGCGTTCGATGATCCGGCCTTGATCAAGCACACAAATCAAATCGGCGTCTTTCACGGTGGAAATCCGATGCGCGACAATCAGCGCGGTTCTGCCGTACATCACCTCGCGCAAATGCGAGAGAATCTTTTCTTCGGTGTAAGTGTCCACCGCCGACAGCGAATCGTCGAGGATCAAAATCTTCGGCTGGCGGATGATGGCGCGGGCGATGGCTGTGCGCTGTTTTTGTCCGCCGGAAAGCGTGATGCCGCGTTCGCCCAAAACGGTTTGGTACTTGTTCGGAAAGTCTTTGACATCCTCGGCCAGTCCAGCCGCTTCTGCCGCTGTTTCGACCTCACGCAACGAAGCCTGCGCCGCGCCGAATTTGATATTTTCTTCCAACGTCTCGCTGAACAGGAAGGTCTCCTGCGGCACGTAGCCGATGTTTTCGCGCAAGGTCTTCAGCGGAATGTCGCGGATCGGCTTGTCGTCAATCCAAACCATGCCGGGGCCGGCATCGAGCAGGCGCGGAACCAGATTCATTAGCGTGGATTTTCCTGAACCGGTTCTGCCGATGAAGGCCACCGTCCGACCGGGTTCAACCACCAAATTGATGTCCTGCAAAACCGCCGATGCCTCAGCTCCATACCGAAAGGTCAAATCCCGAAACTCGATTTTCCCCTGAATCTCCCCGTCTCCCAGTCTCCCCTTCTCCCCGTCCGCGATTGCCGGTTCGATGGCCAGGATTTCGTGCATACGCTTCAAGCTGGCCGTGCCGCGTTGCACCAGATTAGTCACAAAACCCATCGCAATCAGCGGCCAGATCAGTTGTTCCAGATACAGGTTGAAAGCCGCAAACTCGCCGAGCGTAATTCGACCGTGCGCGGCTTCGCGCCCGCCGACCAACAGAATGGCGGCAAAGCCCAACCCGATGAAAAACTGCATCAGTGGATGAAAGACTGCCGAGAGTTTGACCAAATCCAGATTGCGATTGACGTATTCCTCGTTCAGTCGCGCGAATTCTTTTTGTTCGGACTCTTCCTGCGCGTATGCCCGCACCACGCGAACGCCGGTCAGGTTCTCCTGCGCGCGGGCGGTGATTTCGGAAAAGAACTCCTGAATCTTCTCAAAGCGCACGTGAATCTGATGTCCGAAGTATTTCACCGTCACCGTCACCAACGGCATGGTCAGCAACAGAATCACCGTCAGCTTGACACTGATCTGAAACATGATCGGCAGGATAATCATCACGCGGAACAAGGTCTGTTCGCTGTACATAATCGCCGGCCCGGCAATCTGCCGCAGCGCGCCCAGATCGTTTGTCGCCCGCGCCATCAAATCGCCGGTGCGCTGTTGCTGGAAAAATTGCAGCGGAAGTTTTTGCAGATGGCCGTAAAAATCCTGCCGAAGGTCATATTCAATGAAGCGCGACATATTGATCAGTGTTCGCCGCTGAAAATACAAAAAA
>CAZRXE010000975.1:0-7014 GCA_964603695.1 uncultured Heliomicrobium sp. | reverse complement strand
CTGATGACTATGATGACACGTCTGACCGGGCGGTTTTTGCGGGTGCGCGGAGCTTGACGGTTCAGCATGGTGATGGCGCGGTCAAGCGCATCATAGATTCTGGTTGAGCCTTCAAAGCGATCCACTTTGGCAAAAGCCTTTTCCAGCTTGTGCGGGTCTTCAGTAAATCCCTGAAGTATTTTCACGTTGTAGTTGAAGGCCATGGCGGCAAAGACCGATTCGCCGCTCATCACTTCCGTGAACTTGCCGGCTGCTTCACGCAACATACGGGTTTCTTCCGGTTTGAGGCTGCCCGATGTATCCAGTGCAAAAACCACTGCCAATGGCCGCGAAAACGTTGATTCATCGGTCATGGCAAAAAAATCCAGCTTCTTTAGTTTTCCGTCTTCAAAGACCTGAAACTCTTCCGGACGCAAATCGCGCACGTAATTTCCGTTCTTGTCCGTAGCGGTAACGTCTATGGTGACAAGGTCCGTTTCTATGCGAAGAGTTGGGATAGGCCGCTGATCGATCTTTTCTTTTTGTTGCGCCCAGACAATCGTATTGAGCGCAAGCAGTGGAATGACTAGAAACAATCGAAAATAAAACATGGCTCGTTATAATCCGGTCGCGTTGTACGGCGCAAACGACGCTGTCGCGTGATTCACTTCATCAAAATTTCGGAAATGACTATGAAGCCGAGACTCGAATACGTCTTGATCGCAATGTTGGTTCTCATTGCCTGCTTTTCCGCTGCGGTCAATGCGCAAACCGGAATCGTCAAAGGCAAGGTCAAGGAACAGGGCGGCAAAGTTCTTGAAGGCGTGTTGGTGCGCGCCATCAGCGTCAAAAACAAAGAAAGCCGACAGGATGTCAAAAGCGACAACAAAGGTGATTTTGAGTTCGCGAGTTTGCCGGCGGGCGAATACTCGCTTTTATTCGAGAAGCAAGGTTACAGAACCTTCACCACGCGCAAGCTGGAAGTCGTTGTCGGCGAAACGCTCAAACTCAGTCAGACCATCGAACTGAGACGCGAGGGTGAACCGTATTCGGTGATTCACGGCGCGGTTCTTTACGGCGTTGGTTATTCGCTACCGAACGCCGCCGTCACCATCGAACGAATTGATGGCGGCAAGAAATTCAAACAGGAAACCGTTTCACGCGAAGGCGGAGAGTTCGCCTTTCGTCTGAAAGCGGAAAAAGCGAAGTATAGGATTACGGCCACTGCGCGCGGTTTTCAATCTGCCTCTACTGAAATCGAAATTGAAAGCGATGAAATCAGAAACATAGCGTTGACGTTGCAGCAAGTGAAGTGAGCCGCCTGTCACGTCCGCCAAGGAAATGCCTTTTCCTGCTTCATCGGGTGTTGCAGCCCGGTGATTTCTTCTGTTTGTTGTTCGTTCCGCCGCTCGTGCTAAACTCCGCCTTCGAGTTTTCGACCGCAATCACCCAATCCAATTCAAATTCCACGGGAGAGTCCAGATGAAAAGAGTCTGCTCGCTTCGCACCATGCTGTTTGCTTTTCTTGCATTCGCTTTCGCGCTGCAAGGGCAACTTCCAGTCACCGCCGGACAAAATGGGAAAGCCGGTTCCGTTGAAAAGTTGGCCAGGTCGGTGACGATTTACCGCGATAAATGGGGCGTGCCGCACGTTTACGGCCCGACCGATTACAGCGTCATGTTCGGCTTTATGTATGCCCAGGCCGAAGACAATTTCTGGCAAATAGAGGACAGCTACATTCAGGCGATTGGTCGCGCCGCCGAAGTTTACGGCGAAACCGGCGCGGTGCGCGCGCTGGAATCCGACCTCATCAACCGCCAATTGGAACTCAACCGCCAGGCGCAGGAGGATTACGCCAAAGCTGGCAAGCAAGCCAAAGAAATGTGCGATGCCACGGCGGAGGGACTGAATTACTTTCTGGAAAAGAATCCGCAGGTCAAACCACGCTTGATCGCCAAATTCGAGCCGTGGCATCTGCTCGCCTTCAACCGCTTCGCGCAGTATCAACTGTTCATCTTCCGCCGCTTGGGACTCAAAGCCGATGAACTGCGCGCTTCGGTGCAGGAAGTCGGAAAGAAGACCGCGATACGCAACCGCGACCATGAGCAAGCGGTGCAAGCTGCAAACGAAGGCGAAGACCTTTGGAGCGCGGGTATGGTTGGCTCGAATACCTGGGCGGTCACACAGAAGAAATCTGCCACAGGCAACACCATGTTGCTCATCAATCCGCACCAGCCGTTTTTCGGTCCCGGCCAATGGATCGAAGGCCACGTTCACAGCGACAGCGGCTGGAATCTGTCCGGCGCGTCCTTTCCCGGCTCGCCGTTTCCGTCGCTCGGCCACAACGACAATCTGGGTTGGAGCCACACTGTCAACGCGCCCGACGTGATTGACGCCTGGGAAGAAAAATTCGACGACGCGGCAAACCCGCTGAATTACAAATACGGCAACGGCTACCGCACCGCCACCGAATGGAGCGAAACCATCAAAGTCAAAACCGACGGCGGCCTGGTCGAGCGCACTTTCAAAATGCGCAAAACGCATCACGGCCCGGTGATGGCCGTGCGCACTGGCAAACCGCTGGCAGTGCGAATGGCGGCCTGGGAAAACGCGGGCGGCGCGCTTGAACAACGTTACCTGATGGGCAAGGCGAAAAATCTGAAAGAGTTCCAGGCGGCGATGTCACGGCTGGCTGTGCCTATGTTCAACACTATGTATGCCGACCGCGAAGGCAACGTCTGGTACGTTTATTACGGAGCGGTTCCGAAACGCGACCCGAAGTACGACTGGTCGAAATTCGTGGATGGCAGCGATCCGGGCACGGAATGGCAGGGCTATCATAAGTTGGAAGAGTTGCCGCAGGTGCTGAATCCCGCGTCAGGCTTTGCGCAAAATTGCAACGCCACGCCGCTGCTGGCTTCGGGCGAAGAGTTCGGCAAGGATGGCAATCCTGATGGCGCGAAGTTCCCGGCCTATATGGTCACCGAAAAGGATAACCCGCGTTCGCGCATTTCGCGCCGCGTGCTGGCCGAGCGAGCCAAATTCAGTTTTGAAGATTGGACGAAAGCCGCTTACGACACGCGCGTCGTCGAAGCCGAACGTCTGATTCCGCCGCTCGCCGCCGAGTTCGAGAAATTCAAAGCGACGGACGCCGCCAAAGCCGAAAAGCTGGCCGATGTCATCACCGAACTGAAAGCCTGGAACGGCGTCAGCACGATTGATTCCGTGCCGATGACGGTGTTTTCGCTCTGGGCTTACACGCGGCTGCAACCGCAAGCACAACAACTGACCAAAGGTCGTCCGTTCCCGGATATTGATGTGCTGGAATACATCGTCGGCGACCTGACGAAAAAATGGGGCACGTGGCGCGTCAAATGGGGCGACATCACACGCATTCAACGCGTCCACACCAGCGGCTTCATCGAACCCTTCAGCGACGACAAACCCAGTTTGCCAGTGGCGGGCGGGCCGGGCGACCCTGTCGGCATCGTCTTCAACTTTTACGCGCCGGAGGCCAAAGGCCAAAAACGCCGCTACGGCACGGTCGGACATTCCTTCTTCAGCGTCGTCGAGTTTGGAGCCAAACCGAAAGCACGCTCCATACTGCAATTCGGGCAAAGCGCCGATCCGAACTCGAAGCACTACTTCGATCAGGCCGCGTTGTATTCAAAGATGGAATTCAAACCGGCGTGGTTCACGCTGGAGGAAATCAAGGCTAATCTCGAAGCCTCTTACCACCCCGGCGAGAAGTCGGCGGCGGCTGCTGCTGCAATGGGGAAAGGCCAATAAAAAAACGAGGCGCGGCGTGACTGAAATCACGTCGCGCCTCGTTTTGCGTTGGAATACCAGGAGCGCCCGTTTTCAGCCCACGGCCTCTTAGCGCGAAGTGCGATCCAAAAGAGTGTTGATATTAGCTACGGCAGCGTTCCAATTGCTGGTCAACGTGCCATCCAAGCGGGCGCGAGTCCACAGGGTTTGCGTGCTGCGCAGGCTTTCCTGAACTTTCAGCGCGCTGTTACGCCGGAGAAAGGCATTGGTTGCGTTGCTGCGAAGTTCGCGCAAATCATTGATGAGCGATCCAAGGCTGTCCATCAACTGACGCTGATCGGTAGTAGGTTGGCGCACGCCTCCGGTGCGATATACGCCGTCCGTGCCGACAACATAACCGACTGTAATGGCGTACTGAACCCGCAGCGTTTCCACTTGTTTAAGAACATCCTGCGCCAGCGCGGACAACTCTCTGTCCGATCCTTGCGGCTTGGAAGTCGGCGTGGAAGGTTCGACACGGCCTGTTTCAGGATTGTAGCCAGTCGGATAGGAGCCGGGATTATAAGTGTTTGGAGGCGGCGGATACGTCGAATAAACCGGCTGGGAGGAACGCTGTCCGTTTTGCGTCCGATCGAAGACCGTTCCCGGAGACGATGGCACATCCAAGACAATTCTAGATGCGCCGTTTTTGCCCAGGACTTCTATGCGGCGAAGCGCGCCGTAACTGTCATTGAAGCAAATTTCCTGCGCCGGACTGATGTAGAAGCCGTTGCTTGCGTTTCCGCCTGGCGGCGTTCCCCGCAACCGAACTCTGGCGGTGCTGCCAACGAATTCATGATTGGTGTAGACCCGCCAACTTGGAGTCGGGGTTTGCGCATTGATGCGCAAACGAACGGAACCATCCCGCAGCCGCTCGACGGTGGCATTGTCGGGGTCCAATGCGCCGGGAACTACCTGAGGTTTCGGAGGTTGCGGCGTGGTTTTGGTGGGAGACGTAAGAGTGAATCCATCCGTGGAAAGTGGTTCCAGCAATTCCATTCCGAATGTCTGTCCGGGCCGGATTTTTACGTCTTTGCCTTTGGAGAGCAGTGCGATGGTTATCCCCGCCGCCGCGCCAATGCCGGTACCTAATAGAATGCCGCCGGTGAGTGCGCCGACGCCGGCCCCCACGCCCGCGCCGCCGCCGATGAAGACAACGTCAGTTTTGATCGGAGCTCCACCGCGAAAGTCCCCTTTGTCATTCAATAATTTTCGTTCGTCGGCTTTGTCGCTGGTCAGTTTGGCCCGCACAGGGACTTTCTTACCGTAGGCGTTTTCCATCGTGGAAAACTTGATGGCGATCACGCCGGAACGTCGCCTCCATTTGGCTTTGCTGACCTCAGTGACGACGCCTTCGATGGGCGTTCCCACTGGGATCAGGGCTTTCCCGCCGACGTTTTCCACCGCTTCAGAGACGATGGCTTGGAAACGATCTCCCTTCCTGGCTTCATCCGACTCAAGCTTCGAGATCATCTGAAAAATGATCACTGTCCCAGGAGAAAGTGTGCGGGCGTTGTTCGGCACGGTACTCGAACGTTCTGCGTCTCGTGCCGGAACGGTTCGCAACCGTTGCGCAGAGGCGGAAAACTGGCCAACCGGAAGCAAGACGATTGCTGCAATGAGCATCAGCGTCGGGAGGAGATGAGGTTTCGGGCGTCGTTTCATAAAAACTCCTTGTCGGTACTGCGATCAGGACATCAACTCAAAGGGGTGTGGCTGCCAATGGCTACCTGTTGATTACCTGTCGTTCGGAAAACTGTTTTCAGTGATTGTGACGGCGCGTAGTCTACACTCATTTGCGTCAGGCGGAAAAGATTCGAGGCGCACTCCGAAAGAATGCGCCTCGAATCTTTTTCAAATTATCAGCCGATGCTTAACGCGGAGCGATCAACACCACTACAAGGGTGAAGATGACGAGCGTTTCGATGAACACCAGGCCGAGAATCATCGGCAGCGGAACGCCTCTGAAAGCGCCAGGATTGCGCGCCAAGCCTTCGCAAGCGGCGGCACCCACGCGGCCCTGACCGAGTCCGCACAGTCCGGCGGCGATGCCGAAGCCGACTACTGCGCCGACGTAACCGAGTCCTTTGCCCAAACCGCTGCCACTTTCAGCCGCGCCCGGCGTTTGCGCAAGGGCGCTGACCGCCGAAAACAGAACTACCATCAAGCTAACAACCAAACGAATCACGTTACGAGTCATTGTTTTTTCTCCTGTTGGAATGTTGTTCGCCGTTTTCGCCGCCACCGGAGGGTATGAACTGCAATATGAAATCCGGTTATTTGACGAACGCAGCGAAGGTTGGTGATGAGTGAGCGTTTGGCCAGCATTGCCTTCGGGCGGCTTCGGGATGAATGCGACGCCGGGTCTGCATTACAACTCCTGGGGGAGTGTAAGCGCCACACAGACGTTTCGCTTCGGTGTTACTTGAAGCTGCCATCAGCGTTGTCAGCCGGTTGCTCAAAGAAAAGGCAAACCGCGCGGTTTGCCGAATGAAAACTTTAGTGCGCCGTCGCCGGCTCGTGACCGTGCGCGTCGCCGTGATGGCCGTCATCGTGATGCGAGACTTCGCCCAGATAAACCATCGAAAGCAGAATGAAGATGAAGGTTTGCAGGAAGAAAGTCAGCAGTCCGAGCGGCATCAACAAAATCGGCAAGCCGAATTGCAACATCCCGGAAACAGCCGCGCTGACCTGCTCTTCGCCGTAGATGTTGCCGAACAGACGAATGCTCAAGCTCGCAATGCGCACCAGGTTGCTGGCAATTTCAATCGGCAACATCAACGGGATAAGCCACCAAACCGGTCCGGCCAGATGTTTGAGCATGCCTCCCACGCCGATTTCGCGTATGCCGACATAGTTGTAATAAAGGAACGAGGACAGTGCCAACGCCAGCGTGACGTTGAAATTAGCCGTCGGCGAAATCATATCGGGAAGCATTCCCAGCAGGTTCGATAGCAAAATCAGGATGGCGAAAGTCATCACCACCGGAAAATGCTTCATCGCGCCGGGACCGACCAGATCGTTCAAGAAGCCACGCACAGTTTCGACCCCGACTTCAAAGGTTTGTTGGCGCGAAGTCGGCGATTCGGTCGAAAGCTTGCCGCGTAAAATCCACAGCACCACGACGACGATGAAAACGATGAAAACGAAGACGAAGACGACGATTGTTGCTCTGCTTTTGATAATATTAATGATGGCGATCAATACGACCACAATGATAATGATAAT
>CAZRXE010000974.1:0-2803 GCA_964603695.1 uncultured Heliomicrobium sp. | reverse complement strand
TACACGCTTTATCCCGAAACGCGCACGGCTGTCAGAACCGCGTTGCCGTCGGCGGAAATCATCAACGCCGCCGATGCGAAAGCCGCGCCGCCTCCGCCTCCAAATCAGGCTGAGCTTAAACCTGCGCCGCCGCCTGAAAACGCTGATCGCCGTCCGCCTCCGCGTGGCGACGAACGCGGCCAAATCGTTTCGCTGGGCAAGCGTGTCATCGAAGGGTTGAATTCCGACGGCGAACGCACCACCGTCACGATTCCGGTCAATAGCATCGGCAACAATCAGCCGATTGAAATTGTCGAAGAGCGATGGAAATCTCCCGACCTGCGAACCACGCTGTGGAGCAAAACCAGCGACCCGCGCTGGGGCGAAACCGTTTATCGGTTGACCAAAATCGTTCGCGGCGAACCGGATCGTTCGTTGTTTGCAGCGCCGAGCGATTACTCGATCAAAGAAGAAAATCGGGAAAACAGGACGCACGGCGGCAAACGTCGTCCGCCTACGATTCGCTAACAACCAACAACAAACCAACCAACACTTCACCGGACGAGCCTTCATCCGGCTGGATGAAGTGTTGCCTGTGGACAGGGAAACATTTATGCGAAAGCACATCACAACTCTCTGGCTGGCGCTGGCAATCAGCGTTGCGCTTGCTGCTTCGGCGCTGGCGCATCCGGGCGGACACGGCAAACGAACGGACGGCGAACTTCGCGCGTGGACAAACATTGTCACCGGCGAAACAGTCAAAGCCTCATTCCTGTTTGCCCGCGACGGCAAGGTTTACGTCGAACGCACCAGCGGCGACGCCGTTGTTTTCCCGCTGAACGAATTGGCCGAAGCCGACCGCCAATTTGCCGAAGCGCAAATCGCCCGCGTCCAACAGGCCAATCAAAAAATTGCGCCGCGCGCGGGAGCCGCAAATCCGCCTGACTCGCCGCTGTCGCTTGGCGGGTTGTTGGGGTTGAGCGCGGTTGCTTTGGTGTGGTTTGCGGCGCCCCGGTTCAGAAAGCTGAACTCTTCGGCGCGAATTCGTTTGGCCGTCGTCGCTGGTTTGTTGATGGTCGGCGTTTGCAGCCTCGGCGTTCGCCAACAGGCTCAGACCAACCGTCCTGCCGCCGCCGCGCCGTTTGACGCTTTTGCTCCGAAAGTCCGCACACGCTGGGACGACAAATGGCTGTATGTCGAATCCAACGGCATCCCGGATCATCCATTGATGGCGGGCATCAAAACGTGGCAGCAACAGGTTCCCGTCGCCCAGCCGTATCACGGCTCAAACGCTTGGAGCATTCCGCTCAATCCTGTTCCCGCCGCGCAGCCGATTTCGGCCAAAACGGCGCTTTTCACTGGCGCGATTGCCCTGGCTGCCAATGGCGTGCCGATTTTCAACGCCCTGAACAATCGCGGTGTGGATTCATTTTCCATCGGCGAACTGGACGATTACGGAGGCCATTGCGGACGCGCAGACGATTACCATTACCACGCCGCGCCCTTGCATCTGCAAACCAAAGTCGGCGCAAGTTCGCCGATTGGTTACGCGCTGGACGGTTATCCGCTTTATGGATTAAAAGAACCGAACGGCGACACGGTGACGGGCTTGGACGCATTCAACGGCCACGCAGACAGTGCAGGAAAATACCACTATCACAGCACGCTGACTTATCCGTACATCAACGGCGGTATGCACGGTCAAGTCACCGTCAGCAACGATCAAATCATTCCGCAACCGCGCGCTTACTCCGTGCGCCCCGCGACCACGCCGCTTGCTGGCGCTTCGATTACGGCGTGGCGAGCCAATAGCGCAACGTCGTGGACGCTGGAATATCAGATCAACGGCCAGACTTACAAAATCAACTACAGCACGGACGGCGCGGGGCATTACACCTACGAATTCGTTGACCCGGCGGGCAACAAGCGCACGGAAAATTACACCCGCCGAGGCTTGGTCAGCAGCGTTTCCGCCGCCAGTTACAACGGCACGGCGCTGGCGGCAGAAAGCATCGGCGCGATGTTCGGCACTGGATTGTCGAATGCCACACGCATCGCCAACAGCACGCCGTTGCCAACCAGCTTGAACGGAACTTCGATCAACGTGGTTGATAGTCTGGGCATGGCTCGATTGTCGCCGTTGTTTTTCGTTTCGCCGGGACAGGTGAATTACCAGATTCCCGCCGGAACTGCCCCGGGCGCAGCGTCCGTTTCGCTGAACATCAACGATGTGTTCACAGGCTTCGGCGAATTGAACATCTCCACGGTCGCGCCGGGCTTGTTCACGGCAGACGCCAGCGGGCAAGGCTATCCGGCGGCGGTGGCCTATCGTTATCGCGGCAATACGCTGGTCAGTGTCGAATCGCTGACGCAACTGGACGCCGCCAACAAAGTCATTGCCAAACCGCTCGACCTGGGGCCGGAAAGCGATTCCATCTTTCTGGTGCTGTTCGGAACCGGGCTGCGATTTCGTGGCAGTCTGAGCAGCGTCACCGCAATGATAGGAGGCGCTCCGGCAGAAGTGCTGTTTGCCGGAGCGCAAACCGATTTTGTGGGCATGGATCAACTCAACGTGCGCGTTCCGCGTTCGCTGGCCAACACCACTGGCGATGTAAACGTTGTGCTGGCCGTGGACGGCAAAACCGCCAACACAGTCAAAATCAATTTGAAATCCGGCACGACTTCGACACTGGCGTGGTCAATGTTGAAATTGCCCGATACCGGCCAGACAGGCCATTTCGGCACAACGTTTGGCGAAGACGCTGATTACACAATTAACCCGCCCACTTTCATCAACAACAATGACGGCACGCTGACCGACAAC